>JACNJP010000312.1 GCA_014382465.1 Planctomycetota bacterium | reverse complement strand
CAGGGGGTCCCTTTTCAGAGGGCCGCAGAGGTCCCTTTTCTACTTGCCGTTACCACCCGGCCCACGGCCCCCTCCTTGGCGGATTCTCTCTGGGAATGCCCTTTTTGGTTGCAGAACACCACAAAAAACATTATGTTTTGATTCCAAAATGGACGTCAACGACCCGCAAGCGCCGTCTCGGATTCCTGCTTACCTCGACCGACTCCAGGGGGTGGGGCGCTACACCTTCAGCCTGGCCGAGGCCCGGCAGGCCGGCGCCCGGTCCGAGGCCAGCCTGGCCGCCTCCCTGGCACGGCTCAAGGCCCAGAACCGCCTGGCCAGTCCGCGGCGGGGCTTCTACGTCATCGTGCCGGTGGAGTACCGCTCGGCCGGCGCCCCGCCCGCCGCTTGGTTCGTGGACGACCTGATGGCTCACCTCGGCCATGCCTACTACGTCGGTCTGCTCACCGCCGCCGCTTACCACGGCGCCGCGCACCAGCAGCCGCAGGTCTTCCAGGTCGTGACCGCCGAACCGGTTCGCCCGATTGCGACCGGCCGGCAGCGCCTCGAGTTCACCCGCAACCGCAAGCTCGCGCGGGTGCCGGTGGTGAGCCGCAAGACCGACACCGGCCACTTCGTGCTGGCCAGCGCCGAGGCGACGGCGTTCGACCTGGTGCGTCATCCCGAGGCCTGCGGCCACCTGGACCACGTCGCCACCGTGCTGACCGAGTTGGCGGAGGTCCTGGACCCCGCCGAACTCGTCCGCGCCGCGGAGGCCGCGAGCCAGGCGGACGCCCGGCGGCTCGGCTATCTGCTCGAACAACTGGGCTTCGGCGAGCTCGTCGCGCCCCTCGCCGAGCACGTGACCTCTTTGCGGCGCCGGCGCGTCCTCCTGGCGCCGAAGCAGCCCGCCGGCGACCGGCCGCCGGATCCGGTCTGGGCGGTCGTGCCCAATCACGAGCTGCAGCCGGACCTGTGATTCCGCGCGCCCAGATCACCGCCTGGCGGCAGACCGTTCCGTGGGCGGACGACGGTCAGGTCGAGCAGGACCTGGTGCTCTCCCGCGCCCTCGTCGAGCTGTTCCCGAATTCCGGCCAGGAATCCAACCTGGTCCTGCGAGGCGGAACCGCCCTGCAGAAGCTCCTCCTCGTTCCTCCGGCCCGCTATTCCGAGGACATCGACCTGGTGCAGAGGAGGCCGGAGCCGATCGGGGACTGCCTGGACCGCATCCGCGGAAGCCTCGATCCCTGGCTCGGCGAGGCCCGCTACAAGCAGGGCCGGGGCGGCGTCACCCTCGCCTACCGATTCCAGTCGGAGAGCTTGCCGGTGAGACCGCTGCGGCTGAAGATCGAGATCAACACCCGCGAGCACTTCTCCGTCCACGAGCTCGCGCCGGCCGCCTTCCAGGTCTCCAACCCGTGGTTCTCGGGCCAGGCGATGGTCCTCAGCTACGGCGCGGATGAGCTGCTCGGCACCAAGATGCGAGCCCTCTACCAGCGCCGCAAGGGCCGCGATCTCTTCGATCTCTGGCTGGCCCTGGACCGCGGGCTGGTCCGACCCGAGCGGGTGGTGGATTGCTTCGGCCGCTACATGGCTGCAGGCGGGACGCCGGTCGGACGCGAGGACTACGCGACCAACCTGATGCGGAAGGCCGAGCACCCCGGCTTCCGGGGGGACGTGCGGCCGCTGCTCGCGAGCGGACAGCGGTTCGATTTCGATGCCGCCGTCGAGCGGGTGGCGCGAGAGCTGGTCTCGAGGCTGCCGGAATGACGGCTGTGCCGGCAGGATCCGGCTGTCCTTGTGGGGATGCCTCGCGCCGCGCCCGAACGCTCTACGGCACGTCGACGCCGCGCTCGCGCATCGTGGCGACGGCCAACTCATACCCCGCGTCCACGTGCCGCACCACCCCCATCCCGGGGTCGTTGGTGAGCACCGCCCGAAGGCGCTCGTCCATCTCCTCGGTCCCGTCGCACACGCACACCTGGCCGGAGTGCTGGGAGTAACCGATGCCGACTCCCCCGCCGTGGTGCATACTCACCCAACTGGCGCCGCTCGCCACCGCCAGCATGCCGTTGAGCAGCGGCCAGTCGGCCACGGCGTCGGTGCCGTCCTTCATGGCCTCGGTCTCGCGGTTGGGGCTGGCGACCGAACCGCAGTCGAGGTGGTCGCGCCCGAGCACGATCGGGGCCGACAGCTCGCCGTCCCGCACCATGCGGTTGAACTCGAGCCCGGCCACGTCGCGCTCGCCGTAACCCAGCCAGCAGATGCGGCTCGGCAGGCCCTGGAAGGCGACCCGCTCCTGGGCCATCTTGATCCAGCGGCACAAGTGCTCCTTGTGCGGGAACAGGCGCAGGATCGCTTCGTCGGTCTTGCGGATGTCCTCGGGATCGCCGCTCAGCGCCGCCCAGCGGAACGGGCCCTGCCCCTCGCAGAACAGCGGCCGGATATACGCCGGCACGAAGCCCGGGAAGTCGAAGGCGTCATCGACCCCGGCCTGCTCCTTGGCGAAGGCGCGCAGGTTGTTGCCGTAGTCGAAGGTCTCGGCGCCGCGGCGCTGCAGCTCGAGCATGGCCCTGACGTGCTTGCCCATGGTGACGTAGCTGCGAAACTGATACTCGGCGGGGTCGCTCTGGCGCAGCTCCAACGCGGTCGCTAGGTCCATGCCGTCCGGCACGTAGCCGTTCAGCGGGTCGTGGGCGCTGGTCTGGTCGGTGACCACGTCCGGCGTCAGGCCGCGCTCGATCAGCCGCGCCAGCAGCTCGGTGGCGTTGCAGCACACGCCGATGCTGACCGCCTCGCCCGTCTCCTTGGCCGCCAGCGCGCGATCGATGGCGGCGTCGAGGCCGTCGACGACCTGGTCCAGGTAGCCGGTGCGCACCCGGAAGTCGATGCGCGCCCGGTCGACGTCGGCCACCAGGCACACGCCCTCGTTCATGGTCACGGCCATCGGCTGGGCGCCGCCCATGCCGCCGCAGCCGGCGGTCACGGTGAGGGTGCCCTTCAGCGATCCGCCGAAGCGCTTGTTGGCGACCGCCGCCAGCGTCTCGTAGGTGCCCTGGAGGATGCCCTGGGTGCCGATGTAGATCCACGAGCCGGCGGTCATCTGGCCGTACATCATCAGGCCGCGGCGCTCGAGCTCGCGGAAGTGCGCCCAGTCGGCCCACTTGCCGACCAGGTTGCTGTTGGCGATCAGGACCCGCGGCGCGTGGCGGTGGGTCCGGAACACCGCCACGGGCTTGCCGGACTGCACCAGCATGGTCTCGTCGGGCTTCAGCCGCTGGAGCGTCGCGACGATCTTCTGGGCCGCGTCCCAGTCGCGCGCGGCCTTGCCGGTGCCGCCGTAGACCACCAGGTTGGCCGGGTCCTCGGCCACGTCGGCGTGCAAATTATTCAGGAACATCCGCAGCGCCGCCTCGGCGTGCCAGTCCTGGCAGTGCAGCTCGGTGCCGGTCAGCGAGGGCTGCGGGCCGGGGGTGATCCTGAGGAGGGCTTTGGTCTCGGTCGCGGCCATGGAAGGCGCATTCTAGCCCTGCCGGGCCGATCCTCGGGCCGGCGCGGGAGAGCCGAAAATACCCGCGTAACCGTTTCGGGGCCGGTTCGTCTGCCTCTGTGAACCGGGACGAATCGCGACTGCATTCGACTCTTGGGTAGGAGGATGGAGACGGAAACAGCGGCCCGCCGGGCTTCAGATCCAAGGGGGAACGAGGATCGAGCCCGGCGGGAGACGCTCACAACCGCAGCACCGCGCGCGCCCAGGCGTGGCGGTGCGCAGGCCCGTCGCCGTGCCGGTGCTCCGGGCCGATCTCCTCCTCGTGGTGGAGCAGCTCGGCGTCCGGCAGCAGCTCGCAGATCTCACCGGGGGCCAGCTCGCCGGGCCAGCGGCCGGGATCGAGGCGGTCGGTGAAGCCGGTCAGGAACACCAGCCCTCCGGCGACGGTCCACCGCGGCAGCAAGGACAGCAGGGCATCGCGCTCGTCACGCCGGAGCAGCGGCAGCAGGCCGAACACCAGCACCGCGCCGTAGCGCTCGACCGGTTCGAAGACCTGGAAGGGGCAGCGGTAGACCGCCAGCGGCAGGCCGGCGGCATCGGCTTCCAGGCGGGCAGCCACATCGGGATCGGCCTCGATCGCGTGGCCGCGGAATCCCTGGCGCGCCAGCCAGATCAGGTTGCGGCCGACGCCGGCGCCGACATCGAGCACCGGCCGCACCGGGTCGAGCCACTGGACCCGCTCGCGCAGCAGGGCCTCGGGCTCGGTTCCGAAATCGGTCTCGGTGGCGGCATCCGCCATGGATCGAGCCTACTCGGAATCCCTGGTTCCGGGGAGGGGTAGCGGCAGAATGGCCCCATGGCCGTCTCCTTGCTGCTCGCCCTGCTCGCCGGCGCGCCGGCCTTGCCGCCCGAATTCCAAGATCCCTCGCCGCGGCTCGGCCGCTGGCGCGCCTGGCTCGATTGCCCCGGCGGCGATCTCCCCTTCGGGCTGGAGCTCGGGCGCGACGGCGACCACCTGACCGGGTGGTGGATCAACGGCCCCGAGCGCATCCTCATCCCGGCGGTCGAGCTGGACCATGGAGAGCTGAGCCTCTCGATGCCGCACTACGACTCCGTGGTCAGCGCCAAGCTGTCGTCGGCGGGCGACCGGCTCGACGGGGAATGGCGCAAGCGGCGCTCGGCCAGCGAGTGGACTCGGATGCCCTTCCACGCCGCGGCCGGGCCGGCGCCGCGCTTCCCGCCGGCGGCCGCCGAGCCGGCGCCGGGGCTGCCGGGCCGCTGGGCGGTCCGCTTCGAGTCCTCAGCCGATCCGGCGGTGGCCGTCTTCCGCCCCGCAATCGAGCCCTCGGCCGGCCCGGGCGTCAACCTCGTCGGCACCTTCCAGACCACCCTCGGCGACTACCGCTACCTCGCCGGCCGCTGGGACCCGCCGCTGCTGCGGCTGAGCTGCTTCGACGGCGCCCACGCCTTCCTGTTCACCGCCGAACGCGACCCCTTCGGCGGCCTGAGCGGCGACTTCTGGTCGCGGGAGAGCTGGCACGAGGGGTGGACCGCCGAGGCCGATCCCGCCGCGACCCTCGACGATGGCTTCGGCGCCGCCGCATGGGATCCGGAGGTCGACCTCGGCGAGCTCCGCTACCACGGTCTCGACGGCGGGCTACGCTCGCTCGACGACCCGGCCTGGGCCGGCCAGCCGCGGGTCCTGATCGTGTTCGGCTCGTGGTGCCCGAACTGCAACGACGAGGCGCGGCTCATGGCCGAGCTCGACCGCCGCTACCGCGACCGCGGCCTGCGCATCGTCGGCCTCGGCTTCGAACTCACCGGCGAGCGGGAGCGTGACCTGGGGCAGCTCCGGCGCTTCCGCGACCGGCACGGCATCGGCTACCCGCTGCTTCTCGCCGGCACCGCCGACAAGGGGGCCGCGGCCGCCGCATTCCCGGCGCTGAAGCGGATCAAGGCCTACCCCACCGCCGTCTTCCTCGACCGCGACGGCGCCGTCCGCGCCATCCACACCGGCTTCGCCGGGCCGGCGACCGGGGAGGAGCACCAGCGCCTGCGGGAGCGCTACGTGGAGCTCATCGAGGAACTGCTCCTGGCGGAGTGAAGCTCCGTTGCCGGACCGGTCGTACCCACATAGGGTCCATTGCCTTTCAGGGAGGGTCTCTTCCATGCTCGACCGCCGGCTCCTCGTCTTCCTGGCCGTCCTGGTTGCGCTCGCGGCAGCCGCTTTCCTACTCGGGACCAGACCCGACGCGGGTCCTCGCGCGACGGACCCCGCCCCAGCGGGAACCCGCTCCGGCCCAGCCGAGGCGCCCGGGGCAGCCCCTCGAAACCGAGTCCAGCGCCAGCCGGTGCCGGACTCCGACCCCCCGGTGGCCGAGTCGAGCCTCCCTCTGTCGTCGGAAGCCACCCTCCTCACGGTCGCCCTGGTATCTCAGGACGACGGCGCGCCCGTTCCCGGCGTACGGATCGGATTCTGGCCCGAGAGCGGTGACGTATCCCAGATGGACGCTCTCTTGGATTGGCTGGAGGCAATGGGCTGGGGGAAGCGTTACGGCGACAAGGGAGGATTCGCTGCTCCATCGGCGGGCTCTGCCGGAGACTCGGCGACCGACCTCGACACGGACGAGATGGGGCTCGTCCGAGTCTCCCCTCCCCCCTCGGTCCCCTTCTCCGTCCATGTCCAGGGTTCCGAAACCGTGCGGACCACCTCCGTCGACATGTCCGGTCTGGCGCCCGGCGAGCGCAGGTCGCTGGTGATCGAGGTGGACCATCGGGCAAACCTAGTCCTGTTCGGCCGCGTCGTCGAGGACCGGAGCGGCCGGCCTGTCCCTGGCTCTGAGATCAGCGTCTGGTCGGACCGCCGCCACTTCGAGGAGGGCCTCGCGATGGACCGGGAGTCCGAGCGGGAGCCCGGCTTCCGCGTCCCGAGGACACTCGTCTCGACCGGCCCGGATGGCCGCTTTCGCCTGGCGATCGGCCCTTGGAACGAAGCGCTGTTGTGGGTTCGTAAACCCGGCTATTCCCCCGTGCTGTGGTCCCTCGCCCGCGGCCATGAAGCACCCGAGGACGAGCTGACCCTCCGTCTCACTGAAAGCGCCAGCGTGCGCGGGCTGACCCTCGAGGCAGGCGCTCCGTGCGCCGCAGTAACCGT
>JACNJP010000137.1 GCA_014382465.1 Planctomycetota bacterium | reverse complement strand
AAGGAGCCGGCCAGCGGCGTGTCGCTGCTGAAGGCGAGGCCGGTGACGGCGTCGTCGGCCGGGCGCTCGGGCAGCCCGCTCAGCTCGACGTACTGGAAGCCGTGGAAGGTGAAGCGCGGCTCCCACACCTCGACCCCGCCGCCCTTGCAGACGTAGCTGTCGATGGCCCGCGCGCCGCGCAGGTTGGTGACGTAGAGGCTGCCGTCGGGGTCGAGCCGCTCGGCGAAGCGCAGCTTCAGCTCGGTGCCGCGCGGCGCCTGCACCCGGATGCGCGCCACGCCGGCGAAGTTGCGGCCCAGGTCGAAGACGTGCACGCCCGGCTGCGGTTCGGTGCGGCCGACCGGGGCGAATTCGCCGACCTGCACCACCGGCGGCCCCTGGTGCCAGACCAGCCGTGGCTCCATCTCCGCCCCCGCCACCACCGGCTGCCAGCCGTCTCTGGCGCCGCCGTCGGGCGCGCACCAGCCGGGCAGCTCGGCGCGGGCGTCGTAGCGCTCGCCCATCAGGAAGTCGGCCTCGAGCACCGGGCCGGGTCGCGCCTGCCAGCTCGAATCGCTGGCGACCTCGGTGACCGTGCCGTCGACGTGCTCGAGCCGCAGCACGCAGCGCATCCGCGGTTGCGTGCCGTAGTGGTCGCGCCGCCGTCCCCAGCCGACGTAGCCGGAGTACCAGCCGTCCGCGAGCTGCGCGCCGAGGGTGTTGTCGCCGGCGCGCACCGCGGCGGTGACGTCCCAGCAGCGGTAGGGCACGCGCTGGTGGTAGTCGGTCCAGCCGGGGGTGAAGAGCTCTTCGGACACGCGGCGGCCGTTCAGATGGAAGTCGACCAGGCCGAGGGCCGAGCCGTAGAGCAGCGCGCGGCTGACCGGCTTGCGGACCTGGAAGGCGCGCCGCAGGTAAGGGACGGGAGGCAGGCGCAGCGCGGAGCGGCGGGCCGTGCCCCACGGCGCCATGCCGTGCTCGCCGAGCACGCGCACCGGCACCAGGCCGTCCTCGCGCAGGGCGCCTTCCTGCCAGCCAGCGTAGGGCGCGCCGCCGCGCCACGACCCGTCGCTGCCGAACTGGAGCACGCGGCCGTCGGCGAGGCTCAGGTCGAGCTGGACGATCAGGCCGGAGGGGCCGGGGTCGTCGTTGCGGACCAGGATCCGCAGCTCGTTGGCGCCGCCCCGCAGGTGGGTGGTGACGTCCACCTGCCGCGGCTCCTGCCAGCCGGCGCGTCCGCTGAAGAGGAGGGCGCCGTTCAGCACGCAGGTGGCGGCGTTGTCAGCCAGCACCGTCAGGCTGGCGGAGGCGACCGCGGCGTCCGCCGGCAGCCGCATGGCGCCGGTGAAGAGGCGCTCGCCCTGCGGGGCGTCGAGCGGGGAACCTTCGCTGCCGTCGGCGGCGTGGCCGATCCAGCGGGCGGCGCGCAGCACCACCTCGTCGTCGGCCGCCTCGCGCAGGGCGTCGTAGCCGATCCATTCGGAGGCGTCCCAGAAGCCGGTGTCGAGCGGCCCGACCGTCCACGAGGCCGGCGCGCTCCAGCCCGACGGCCGGCCTTGGGCGTCCCACACCTGGACGGCCCAGAAGCAGCGCTCGTGCGCCACCAGCGGGCGGCCGCCGTAGACGACGCCAAGGCTCTCGCTGCCCGCGACGCGGCCGCTGTCCCACAGGTCGCCGGTGCCGCGCCCGGCGTCCTCGGCGCTGGCGGCGACAACGATCCGCCAGGCGGTCTGGCGCTGGTCGCGCGCCTCGGAGCGCAGCTTCCAGGACAGGAGCGGGCGGGGGTCGTCGACTCCCAGGGGTTCGGTGCGGGCCAGGCAGCGGAGCTCGTGGGCTTCCAGCGCGCCGGTTTGTTGGGCGGCCGCCGGTTGCGCCGCGAGCGGCCGCGGGAGCGGGGCGGCGGCGGACAGGGTCGCGGCGGGCAGGACGGCGAGGCAGGCCAGGATCCGGATCATCGAGCAGGTCATCGCGGTCGCTCCATCCAGAAGGGAACGGTGAGGAACCAGAGCAGGGTGGCGAGCAGCATCGCCGTCTTGAGGGCGGCCAGCTCCAGGCCGCCGCTCAGGTAGAGGACCGCCGGCGCGATCGTGCCGAGCAGCGCCAGCCACGAAAGGCCTTGCAGGGCGCGTCTCATCCGGCCGCCTCCTCGCCGGCGCGCCGCTGCACCACGGCGCTCGCCACGACGTAGAGCAGGATCGCCAGGAACCAGGCCGGCAGGGCCGCGAAGTAGATCGGCAGGCCGCCGAAGCGGACCGCGAGCAGCGCCGCGGCCAGGCTGCCGCCCCACGCCAGGCCGGCGGCAGGATGGACGCGCAGGCCGCGCCGCTCCGCCCACCACGACCGCAGCCCGAGCCGCGGCAGCAGCCAGAAGTCGGCGAACACCACCGCGCCCATCGGCACCAGCACCAGGCCGTAGAGCGCGACGAAGCCGAGCAGCCGCATCGCGATCGCCGGGAACAGCCCGGCGACGGTGGCGACGGCGCCGGTGAAGAGGGTGACCGTGAAGCGCGGCGAGCGCGGCACGATCGCCTGGAAGGCCAGGCCGGCGCGGTAGATGGTCGGGTTGGCGGTGGTCCAGCCGGCCACCACCACGCACAGCAGCCCGGCCACGCCGCAGGCCTGCCAGGCCATCGGCCCGGGCAGCACGTCGGTGTTCGCCGGATCGCGGTGGAGCTGCAGCGCGTAGAGGATCGATGCCGCCAGCCAGGCCAGGAAGTGGCCGACGTACATCCCCGCGCCCGAGGCGAGGCCGTGCCACGACCGCCGCGCGAAGCGCAGCACCGACAGGTCGGACATGCCGAGGTGCATGGCGCCGTTGCAGAACCAGGCGAAGAAGACGACGTGCCAGAAGCCGAACTTGACCTGGCCCGGCAGGGGATCGCCACCGGTCCAGATGGCCGTTTCGGCCAGGCGCCAGAGCTCGCCCGGCGAGCCGACCTCGCTGCCGGTGGTGCGCAGGAACTCGCTCAGGCCGACCAGGCCGAAGGCGACGAAGACCAGCACCATCCACGGCGCGGCGAGGTTGGCGAAGCGGGCAACGCTGCGGTAGCCGAAGGCGGCGACGACCGTGATCAGGCCGCCGACCGCCAGCACCGCCAGCACCCAGCCGAGGCCGGTCGGGTAGGCGTCGCCGAGAGCGGGCATCGGGAAGCCGAACAGCACCCCCACCGCGGTCGCCGAGACCGTGATCATCGAGCCGGCCAGGAAGCAGAACATGACCCCGTTGGCGAGGTTGTAGAGCGTCACCAGGCGCCGGCCGCAGATCCGCTCGAGCTGGCGGTAGAGGGTCAGCCGCACGCGGGTGGCGATCGGCGCGGTCACGACCAGCCAGCTCAGCACCGCCAGGGCATTGCCGACCAGCAGGCCGACCACGAGGTCGAAGGCGCTGACGCCCGAGGCGACGAACAGCGGCCCGATCATCAGCTCGGTGCCGGCGCAGTGCTCGCCGGCGTACATGCCGACGAAGCTCCTGAAGCCGAGCCGCGCGCGCTCCGGGACCGGCTCGCGCTCGAACTCGCCGGCGGCGACGGGCTCGACCGCGGGGCCGGTCGGGGCTTCAGCGCTGGCTGAGGACATCGCGCTCGTAGCGGCGGACTTCGTCGAGCCAGGCGAGCCCGACGGGCGCGCCCTGGCGCAGGCAGTGGTAGTCCCACACCGCGCCAGCCGGCAGCGACTTCAGCTCCTCGAGCAGCGCCAGGCGGCCGGTGAAGTCGCCGTCGCGCTCGAGCGCCTGCAAGGTGTCCGCCGGCTCGAGCAGGGCGAGCAGCAGCGCCTTCTGGAGCGATCGGGTGCCGATCACCCAGGCGGCGACGCGGTTGATGCTGGCGTCGAAGAAGTCGAGGCCGAGGTGGACCCGCGGCGGCGCGCCTTCCAGGCCGAGCGCGTCGAGCCGCACCAGCTCCTTGGCCAGCTCCTCGAGCTCGTCGCTGAGGGTGACGACGTGGTCGCTGTCCCAGCGCACACCGCGGCTGACGTGGAGCAGCACCCCCGGCAGGTAGGGCAGCGCCGCCGAAAGCTTGTCGGACAGGACCTCGGTCGGGTGCTGGTGGCCCATGTCGAGGCACAGCAGCTTGCGGCGCGAGATGGCGTAGCCGAGGTAGAACTCGTGGCTGCCGGCGACGTAGCTCTCCGAGCCGATGCCGAACAGCTTGGGCTCGACCGCGTCGAGCTGGAGCGCGGGGTCGAGCTCCTCGGCGAACACCTGGTCGAGCGCCTCGGCCAGCCGGGCGCGCGGCGCGGCGCGGTCGGCGGGCGTGTCCTTGTAGCCGTCCGGCACCCAGACGTTGGTGACGCAGGGCGTGCCGAGCGCCGCGCCGAAGGCGGCGCCGACGCGGCGGCAGGCGCGGCCGTGCTCGATCCAGAAGCCGCGGACCGCCGGGTCGGCGTGCGCCAGGGTGAAGCCGTCCGCCGCCTTGGGGTGGGCGAAGAAGGTCGGGTTGAAGTCCAGGCCCAGCCCGCGCTCGCGCGCCCAGCCGATCCAGCCGGCGAAGTGGCCGGGCTGGAGGGCGTCGCGGTCGACGCGCGCGCCGCCGGTCTCGGCGTAGCTGGCGTGCAGGTTGAAGCGGTGGCGGCCGGGGATGCAGCGCAGCGCCTGCTCGGCGTCGCGGCGCAGCTCGTCGGGGTCGCGCGCCCGCCCCAGGTAATTGCCGGAGACCGCCAAGCCGCCGTCGAGCGCCGCGCCTCCGTCCTCGAAGCCGCGGACGTCGTCGCCCTGCCAGCAGTTGAGCGAGACCGGCACCCGGGCCAGGCGCTCCAGCGCGTCCTCGGCGTCGACGCCCAGCTCGGAGTAGACCTCGCGGGCGTGCCGCCAGGCCTGCTCGACGCGCGGGGAGGATTCGGCCATGGGGAAGGGGAGCGCGCCGGCGGATCGGCCAGGGTGCGCCGCGAGTATAGGTTGGCTCGCGGCGGCCGGCCACGGTGCCTCGGGGCCAAAGGAAGCGCCCGGTCGGGGGTCGTCCCCGGCCGGGCGCGGCGCGTCTTCCGTCTACAGCGCGCTGACCTTGCGCGTCACCTTGTCGAAGGTGAAGGCCTTGTTCTCCCACATCGACCGGGTGGCCAGGTCGACCGCCACCATGACCTTGGCGCCGACATCCACCGTGCTGAAGGGCTTCTTGCGGTCGCGGATCGACTCGAGCCAGTTCATGCGCAGGTAGTCCTGGTCGGCGATGCGCTCGCACTCGATCACCTGCGGCTCGTGGTCGTCGACGTAGGGGCGCTCGGGCCGCAGCTCGCAGTTGTTGCCGGCGAGGTAGATGGTGCCCTCGTGGCCGCGGATGGTGGTGGCCAGGCCCTGCTCGTTGCAGGTGGAGCCGGCGACGATCATGGTGTGCTCCTCGGGGAACTGGATCGTCAGGTTGACCTGGTCGTGGTTCTCCATCTCCTTGTCGATGTAGTGGCCGCCGATGGCGTCCACCCGCGACGGCCAGTCGAGGTCCATGGCGAAGAACAGCGGGGTCATCTCGTGCACCAGCAGGTCGCCGATGACGCCGGTCGAGAAGTCCTTGTAGCGCCGCCAGCGGTGGAAGATCTTGGTGTCGAACTCGCGGGCCTGGCCGGGCCGCTTCGGGTCGAACTGGAGCATGCCGAGCCAGGCCTTCCAGTCGAGCATCTCGCCCGGCACCACCGCCGGGTCGATGCCGTAGTAGTTCCACTCGCCCGACGGCGTGTTGCGGCAGTAGGAGGTCTGGCTCCACAGCGGCTTGCCGATGGCGCCCTCCTTGATCAGGCGGCGCGCCTCGCGGTACTTGTTGAGCGCCATCTTCTGGGTGCCGACCTGGAACACGACGCCCTCCTTGGCCATGACCACGTCGTAGAGCGCCAGGGCGTCCTCCAGCCGCAGGGTCATCGGCTTCTCGCAGTAGACGTCCTTGCCGGCGTTGACCGCGGCGATCGCGATCGCGGCGTGCGAGTGCTCGGTGGTCGCGATCAGCACGGCGTCGATGTCGTCGCGCGCGATCACCTCCTCGTAGTAGCGGTAGCCGTCGACCTGCACGCCCTCCTGGCCTTCGCGGGCCATCTTCAGGCCGCGGTCGAGGTGGGTCTTGCAGACGTCGCAGACGGCGACGATGTCGAAGTCGACCTTGCCCTGCTTGCGCAGGTTGCAGAAGCTGCCGATGTGGCCGCAGCCCATGCCGCCGGGGCCGACCACCGCCATGCGGATGCGGTCGTTGGCGCCGAGGATGCGGCCGTAGGCGCGGGCGGAGACCGCGGGGGTGGAGGCCGCGGCGGCGGCGCCGGCGGCGGCGGTCGTGAGGATGAAGTTGCGACGAGTGGTGCTCATGGGAACGCGGGGTTCAGGATCAGTCGGGCTGGCGGCAGGCGGCGGGGACGTAGCTCTCCAGGGCGGCGTCGCCCGGGTCGACGGCGCGGCCTTCCTCGCTCGAGAGGTAGGCGGCCATCAGCAGGCGCATGACCTCGACGCCGTCGTCGAAGGTCAGCTCGGGCTTCCGCCCTTCGCGGAAGCACTGGACGAAGTGGCGGTTCTCGCCGGCGTAGGCCTCGGTGGTCGGGCCGTTTGGGGCTGTTGGCGGTTGTCCCCCCGCTGCGGGTTGCTCTTTCCCCCCTGTCTCCCCCGCCCCCCCGCGGCGCCCCCCCCGGGAGGAAAACCGGATGCCTCCCCCGGCCCCGCGCCTGGCCCGGGCGGGCGGTGGGGCGGGCGG
>JACNJP010000144.1 GCA_014382465.1 Planctomycetota bacterium | reverse complement strand
GAGTCCGACAGCGCCGGAGGCGCGAGCGCAAGCGGGCCGTGCAGGAAGGGGGCGACCTTGCTGGAGAGGGCGGGGAAGTCATCGGCGGAGAGCGACCCGCCTTCCAGGGACTTGCACGGCGGTCACGGTGAGTAGGACCGCGTGAAGTAGGTGAAGATCAGCTTCCCCTGCTCCTTGGCGATCTTGCGGGCCTGGTCGTAATCAGTGATCCAGCCGCCGTAGGAGACGAACTCATCGGCGAGCTTGGCTTCGTACTTCGCCTGCAGGTCCGTCTGGTCCTGGGCGGCCGCCGGGGCGGCCAGCGCCAGACCGAGCAGCGCCGGGGCGAGCAAGTGTCGGGTGATGGTCATTGTGGTGTTGTTCGGGGGGGACCCGGGTCGATCGAGCGTCCCTGAAGGGTCGAAAGCGAAGGCACATCCTACGGACGCTCAGAGGAAACGTGAGCCGCGGATCAGGGCTTGCGCCAGAGCTGCTCCAGCACCCCCATCTCTTCGAATTGGGCCGCTGCAGTAAGGAAATGGGCCGTGATCCAGAACACCGTCCAGCCCTCGACGTAGCCGCCGCGGAAGGTGTCCGGGTCGCTCAGGTCGCCGCCCTGGGCGAAGCGCGTCTGCTGGAGCTGTTCGCCCTGGCTGCCGTCGGCGTCGATCATCTGGCCGCAGGAGCGGAACATCAGCTCGGCCAGCTCGATCAGCTCGGGGCGGTTCGTCAGTTGCCCGAGCCGCCACAGCTCGGGGGTGTAGACGACGCCGAAGACGTCGAGGTGCATGTTCTGGACCGAAACGGAGGTCCAGCCGCGGGTCTTCAGGTCGTGGTCGCGCAGGCGGCCGGGGGGGAGGTCGACGTCCCACAGGTAGGTGTAGGTCAGGCAGACCTCGGCGGCGTGGGTGGCGGCGTCGAGCCACTTGGGATCGTCGGTTGCATGGTGGAGGGCGAGGAAGGCTTCGAAGGCGGCCCAGGCGCCTTCCTTGTCCTCGCACTGGGCGTCGAGGGTGCCGCCCCAGTAGGGCTCCTCCATGCTGCGGTGGCGCTGCCAGTAGTGCTCGCCGGCGAGGGTGGCGGCCTCGAGATAGCGCGGCTCGTCGAAGAGCGCGGCGCCGAGGCAGAGCGGGTTGATGAGGAAGGCTTCGGCGGTCGAGCGCGGGCGGTCCGATTCGTCCCAGGCGCGGGCGAGGAAGCGACCGGCGTACACCTCGCAGGCCTGGCGCAGGAAGTCCTCCCACTTCGCGGTGTCGGCGCCCTGCTCTCGCCCGACCCGGATGCCGCGAGCGAAGGTGCTCATCGCCTGCCCCTGAGAGACCGGGTCCTGCCGCGACCACTCGCCGGTGCGGCCGTTCAGGGCCAGGCGGAAGCCGCCGGCGTCGTAGGGCGACTGCGCCAAGGCGTCGAGCGTGCGGTGCGCCACGGTCCGCAGCTCCGGCTCGCCGAGCCGGTCCGCCAGCACCTGCAAGGCATAACCGGGAGCTTCCGACTGCCCCGCCCAACCCATGACGTAGAGGTCGCGGTCGTGCGGGTACATGGCGAAGCCGGGCTGCGGGCTGTCCCCGCGCCAGCGCGACTTGGCGAAGCGCAGCTTGGCGCGCACGATGTCCTCGACCACCGGCATGCCGGCGGAGGGGAATGGGCCGTGGAGGGCGATCGCCTCGCGCAGGGCGTGCTGGAAGCCGCTGCCGGGTTCTTGGACGTCGTAGGCCTGCAGCCAGAAGCTCTTCTCGACCGTGCCGCCGGGCGGCACCCGGAGGAAGGTGTCCGGGTAGGGCGTGGCGGTCCCCTGTCCCGACTTCACCACCCCGTCCTGGCCGTTCAGCGACACTGGCCCAGACATGAGGAGCAGGTCTGTGCCTGCCTCATCGGCCTGGGCGCCGATCGACCACCACAGATCGCCGCGCCCGGCGAAGGGGACCGGGCTGGGGAGGCTGTGCAAGGCGATGCCCTTCCGGCCCCGATCCGGCTCATTCGGCCACGGGTCCCACTCCATGGCGACGAAGGGCGCCGGGAGGCGATGCTCCTCGACGAGCAGCCGGTCGCCTTCGGCGCCGCTCCACTGCGGCACGAGACCATGCCATCCGGATTCCAGAGCCGCCAGGCCGGCGGGGTTGCCCTGATAGAGCACACCAGGAATCAGCACATCAGGAGAATGGAAGCCGGTCGCGATCGCTTGGTCCTCCTCCCAGGGTTCGTCAAGACGGGCATCGGACCGCAAGCGCACCCCGAGGACCACGGGAGGGGAAGTCATTGCGCTTCGCCAAGACCAGCGCCTGGTGCACTGGAGATGCGCTGGCAGCTCCCATTCCCCCCCCTCTCTCCCCCGCCATGGGGAGACGGGGCCACTGCCACGGATGTGGTCCTGGATCTGCCAGATCCCTTCCTCGGTCCAAACCTCGGAAACAGCGAGGAATCCCTGGGAGGTGGCCCGCACGGCGACGACGTGGGCCGGCATCCAGTCCGTGCCTCCCTCTCCATCGACGACGAGCGCGACCGCGTCCCCAGCCATGACTCCCGAAGGCACCAGGGTCTCGTACCCCAAGAGCCAGGCCGGCCGGGCAATCCCTACCACTGCGGGGGCCGCATAGCAGGCAACACTGCCGGCATGCCCCGCCAATTTGGTCACGGACCAGTCTTTCACCAACCGGAGCTGGATGTCCACGCCTTGTCCACCCGCATGGTTTTGACAGTGGGCGGCGAGGACATTGCGGCCCTCCTCGCTGGTCGCCATTGCCTCGGGGCGCCCGAGCTTCTCCTGCTTTTCGAAGTGCCACCCCTCGGCCCGGACCGCCTCCACGCCGTTCCACCAGATACGCAGGTCATCGTCGTGGAAGAAGGTGAAGACTCCGACGGTTCGGTCGGCATCTTCGACCTGGTATACCCGGCGCAGCCAGATCTCCTCTCTCGTCCATTCCGTTCGCGGTTCGACTCCGATGGTCCCCGGGGCTCCGAAGGGCGCCTCCCCGATCTTCCATGCGGCGTCGTCGAAACCAGGCTCCGCCCAACCGGGGCCAGGGTCCTCGAAGGTGTAGCGCCAATGGGAGGGCTGAGCGGTGTTGGGGACTCCGTCAAAGCTGGGGTTTGGGGCGAGCCCCTGGGGAAAGAGGACAGGAAGGAGGAGGCCGGCGAGAATCATGGCGACGTCGAAGAGGTCGCATCCTAGCCCTCGGAATGGGCTGGGTATTCCCCTCGCCGCCCTAGAATTCCGGTCCCGCCGCGCTTAGCCCTACGCGAGACCATGCCTGCGAACTCCGAGCACCCCTTCCAGACCATGTTCCCCCTGGGCCCGGCGGAGACGCCGTGGCGCAAGCTGACCGGCGACTTCGTCTCGACCATCGAGGTCGAGGGCGAGACCGTGCTCAAGGTCGAGCCGGAGGCGCTGGCGCTGCTGGCCAAGCAGGCTTTCCACGACTGCTCGCACCTGCTGCGGCCGGGGCACCTGGCGCAGCTCCGGGCGATCCTCGACGATCCGGAGGCCTCGCCCAACGACCGCTTCGTGGCGCTCGACCTGCTGAACAACGCCACGATCTCGGCCAAGGGCGTGCTGCCGATGTGCCAGGACACCGGCACCGCGATCGTCCTGGGCAAGAAGGGCCAGCGGGTGTGGACCCGCGGCGGGGACGAGGAGGCGCTCTCGCGCGGCATCGAGAGGACCTTCGCCGAGGACAACCTGCGCTACTCGCAGCTGGCGCCGCTGTCGATGTTCGAGGAGAAGAACACCGGCTCCAACCTGCCGGCCCAGATCGACCTGATGTCGACCGACGGCGCCGAGTACAGCTTCCTGTTCCTGGCCAAGGGCGGCGGCTCGGCCAACAAGAGCTTCCTGTTCCAGGCGGTGCCGGCGGTGCTCAACGAGGAGGCGATGCTCGCCTTCCTCGACGAGAAGACGCGCACCCTGGGCACGGCGGCCTGCCCGCCCTACCACCTGGCGATCGTCATCGGCGGCACCTCGGCCGAGATGAACATGAAGACCGTCAAGCTGGCGAGCGCGCGCTACCTGGACACGCTGCCGACCGCGGGATCGCCGGCCGGTCACGCCTTCCGCGACCTCGAGATGGAGCGGAAGGTGCAAGAGATGACCCAGCGCAACGGCATCGGCGCCCAGTTCGGCGGCAAGTACTTCTGCCACGACGTGCGCGTGATCCGGCTGCCGCGGCACGGGGCGTCGCTGCCGATCGGCGTCGGCGTTTCGTGCTCGGCCGACCGGCAGGTGCTCGGCAAGATCACCGCCGAGGGGGTGTTCCTCGAGCAGCTCGAGACCGACCCGGGCCAGTACGTGCCCCAGATCGGCCGCGAGGGCTGCCCGGCCGACATGGTGCGGATCGACCTCAACCGGCCGATGAGGGAGATCCTGGCCGAGCTCAGCAAGCACCCGGTGAAGACCGCGGTGTCGCTGACCGGGCCGATGGTGGTGGCGCGCGACCTGGCGCACGCCAAGCTGCGCGAGCGGCTCAAGCAGACCGGCGAGCTACCGGAGTACTTCCGCGAGTACCCGGTCTATTACGCGGGTCCGGCCAAGACGCCCGACGGCATGGCCTCCGGCAGCTTCGGCCCCACCACCGCCGGCCGCATGGACCCCTACGTCGACCTGTTCCAGAAGCACGGCGGCTCGATGGTGATGGTGGCCAAGGGCAACCGCTCGCCGCAGGTGGTCGACGCCTGCAAGGCCAACGGCGGCTTTTACCTCGGCTCGATCGGCGGCTCGGCCGCGCGCTTGGCGCAGGACTGCATCAAGAAGGTCGAGGTCCTCGAGTACGCCGAACTCGGCATGGAAGCCGTCTGGAAGATCGAGGTCGAGAACTTCCCCGCCTTCATCATCACCGACGACAAGGGCAACGACTTCTTTCTCGGAGCGGGGTCGTACGTCAATTGATATGAGGGGTACGACCCCTAATATCAATCGATGTCTGACCCCAGGTTTCTGAACGGGAACTCGACTTGGGCGGATTTGCCGGTGGAGCGTTGGGTGACGACGACGTCGAGGCGGCCGTGTCGGGCGTCCGGCGGCGGTTGGATGGCGAGGAAGATCCACTCGCGGCCGGCGAGTTCGGTCCAGGAGTCGGCGTGGATGGGGCTGGACGGCCGGAGCCGCTCCATGAAGTCCCTGCCGGGAGCTCCGCGCCGCAGCCGTAACCCGCGCGCCGCCAGTTCCGAAGTGGACCGACCGCGGTAGAGGAAGGGCTGCCAGTCGGAGGCATCGCCCTGGAAATGGAACCAGTACTGGTCGCGCCTCGACCCGACCTCGAAGACCGCCAGGTTGGTCTTGCCCGCCCTGAGGCCGAAGCCGCCCGCGGAGTGGCGCTCCGCGGCGCAGCGCCCGACCAGCACGTCGAAGTTCCCGGCCCAGGTCAGCCGTCCCGGCTCGAGGGCGCGCAGCAGGTCCGGGGGCAGCGGGCCGCCGTCACCTTCCTGGGCGAAGGCGCCGCGCAGGGTCGTGGCGCCTCCTGGAGGAATCGCCGGCACGGCGAGCCTGGCGACGGTCCGCGAGGACAGGAATGCCCCGAACCTCGCGGCGCGAACCCGCATCCGGGTCGGGACCGAGGGGGACCAACCGGGGTTGCGGACCGTCACAGCCAAGGCCACGCGACCATCCGGACCGGTATGAAAATGGATGTCCTCTCGGCGGACGGAGAGTCGGGAACCCCTCCGAAGGCGACGAGAGTCGGAGGAGAAAGGAGGAACCTGGAGTTGGATGGACATGACCTGACGAGTTCGGGAGAGAGCGGGTTCGCAGGCGACCCAAAGAACGGGTCGACCCGATAAACCAGCTTAGATCTGATTAGGATCATGGAAAGGGGAATCCAGAGGGCCGTGGGCTATCCCCCTCCCCCACCGACAATCAACTCCTTTCGCTTGTAATTGCCGCCCGAAAGGCCAGGACCGTCAGATCGTCGGCATGTCCGAGCCGGTCCCCCCCCTCCTGGGCCATGCGCTCGGCGCACAGCGCCGCCGCCGAGGCCAATCCGGCTCCCACCGGCCCCGCCCGCAGCAGTCCGACGATCTCCTCGGAATACAGGTTGTCCGACAGGCCGTCCGAAGCCACCACCACGGTATCGCGCGGGTTCAGCCGCACCGGCGCGCCGATGTCGATGCGCGCCCCCTCGGCCCCCAGGGCGTTCAGGACCACGTGGCGGTCCTCATGCAACATCGCCTCCTCCTCGACCAGGAAGCCGGCCTCGACCGCGTAGGCGGTAGGCGAGTGGGCGACGACCTCCAGCTTGCGCCGGCCGCGCTGGCCGAAGACCAGGATCGGCGAGTCCCCGGCGTGGAACGGCCGGGCGGCGCCGTCCTCCAGCAGCACCACGGACAGCGTGGTGCAGGGGCCGCCGAGCGCCGAAACCGCGGCCGACGCCGCTTCGAAGGCCGAATAGACCCGCGTCGACCACCCGGTCGGCTCTCCTGGCGGCTGGAGCAGGGACTCCCGCAAGGTGGTCAGGGCCGCGGCGGCCGCGACCTCGCCCTGCGGCGGGGCGCCCCAGCCGTCCGGCCCCGCCCGCCGGCCCGCGCCCGCCCCCCCGGCCAGGGTCCGGCACGCGGCCCCCGTGTCGGTCCCCCTTGTCGGCGCCCCCCCCGTGGTGGCCCCCCCCCCGGCCCCCGCGCCCGCCCCCCCCCCCGGCCTGGCGCCGCGCTCCCGCCGCCCCCACCACCCCCCCGG
>JACNJP010000139.1 GCA_014382465.1 Planctomycetota bacterium | reverse complement strand
CGCACCGCCGCCCTCCAACCCCTGCGCGGCGCCGACGTCGCCCTCGGCAGCGTGATGTGGGCCAACAACGAGATCGGCGGCTTGAACCCGGTCCCCGAGCTCGTGGCCCTGACCCGGGCGCTGGCCCCGCAGGCCGCTTTCCACTGCGACGCGGTCCAGGCCGCCGGCAAGCGCGGCGAGAGCTTCGACCAGCTCGGCGCCGACTCGATCGCGGTCGCCGCTCACAAGATCGGCGGCGTGCGCGGCTGCGCGGCGCTGTTCCTGCGCCTCGGCGGCCCCGAGCCGGTGCCGGCCTTCGTCGGCGGCGGCCACGAGGGCGGGCTGCGGTCGGGCACCGAGAACGTCATGGGCGCCGCCTCCTTCGCCGCCGCCGCCCGCGTCAGGCGGGCGCGGATGGACCAGGATCCCCGCCGCTACCTCGACCGCCGCGCCGAGCTGCTCGGGCTCCTGCGCCGGGCGGCGCCCGGCCTCGTGGTCCTGGGCCCTGCCGAGGAAGCCGAGGTCCAGGGCTCGATCCTCAGCATCGCCGTCCCCGGCGTCCGCGCCGAACCCCTGCTGCACCGGCTCGAGGCCCAGGGGATCTACGTCGGCAGCGGTTCGGCCTGCAGCCACGGCGGTCACAGCGAATCCCCGGCGCTCGCGGCCATGGGCGTGCCGGTGGAGCTGCGGAACTCGGTCCTGCGGCTGTCGCTCGACGGCACCGAGACGACCGCGGACCTGCGCCGGGCAAGCGCCGGCCTGGCGGCCTGCCTCTAGTCCCGCGCCGCCATCCGGCGCTGCTCCTCCCGCAGCATCCCCAGGTGCTTCTCCGAGGTCAGGAGGTCGGGGTGTTCGGCGTCGAGCACCCGGATGAAGCCCTGGTTGGCCTGGACCAGGCACTCCTCGGCCTCCTCCAGCCTGCCGAGCTGGAATAGGACAACCCCGAGGCCGTCGAGCGAGGAGAGGGTGTTGGGGTAATCGGGCCCGTGCCGCGCCGCCAGTCCCTGCCAGGCCTGGCGCATGAGCGCCTCCGCCTCCTCGAGCCGGTCGGTCATCCGGTAGAGGTCCGCCACGTTGTTCATGGCCGTCAAGGTCAAGTCGTGACCGGGGCCGAACAGGCGGCGGTCGGCCTCGAGCACTGCGAGCAGGTGCTGCTCCGCCTCCTCATGCCGCCCGAGCGACGAGAGCAGCAGCCCGAGGTTGTTCCTCAGGGTCAGGGTGAACTTGTGGTCGGGACGATAATGCCGGGTGAAGCCGTCGAGCGCCTGGCGGTAGAGCAGCTCGGCCTCGCGCGGCCGGCCGAGGTCGTGGTAGAGCATGGTGAGGTTGTTGCGGGCGCCGTGGGTCTCCGGGTCATCCTCGCCGAACAGCGCCGCAGTGCGTTCGACCGACTCGGTCAGGAACGGCTCGGCCAGCTCGAACTCCCCCATCGCCGAATAGACGCCGCCGATCGAGTCGAGGAGGCGGATCCTGACCTGGGGCTGGTCGGCGAGCTCGTCGCGGATGCGTTCCGCGCCTCGATCGAGCACCTCGCGCACGGTCACCTGGCGGCCGCGGTTCAGCGCCGGATCGCTCTCCTCGAACAAACCGATCAGGAAGCCGAGGGTCTCCTCGGCGGTGGCCGCCTCGCGCTCGGCGGCGGCGGCGGCGAGACCGACGGCGTCGCGTTCGGCCCGCACCTCCACCAGCAGGATCGAGATCACCGCCAGGGCCAGGGTCACCACCGCCGCCGTGACGCTGGTCACCGGGTGCCGCCGGGCCCACTTGGCCCCCCGCTGGAGCTGCCCCGGCGGCTTCGCCAGGACCGGCTGATCGCCGAGGAAGCGCCCCAGGTCCTCCGCCAGCGCCGTCATCGACGGATAGCGCCGCTCGGGGTTCTTCTCCAGGCACTTCAGGCAGATCAGCGCCAGCGGCTTCGGCACGCGCGATCGCAGCCGCCGCGGGTCGACCGGATCCTCGGTGAGGATCTTCTGGATCACCTGCGGGCCGGTGTCGCCGTCGAAGGCCCGGCACAGCGTCAGAGCCTCGTAGAGGGTGGCGCCGAGGCTGAAGACGTCGCTGCGCTGATCCAGGCCCATGCGCCGCCCGGCCGCCTGCTCGGGGCTCATGTAGTACGGCGTGCCGGAGACGTCGCCGGTCCGCGACAGGCCGAGCTGGTCCTCCATCTTGGCCAGACCGAAGTCGGCGACCTTCGGCTCTCCGGTGCCGGTCAGCAGGATGTTCGACGGCTTCAGGTCGCGGTGGATGACGCCGGCGTCGTGCGCGTGCTGCAGCGCTTCGGCGACCTGCTGGAACAGCCGCGCCACCGCGCAGTAGCCGGCGCGGAAGGGCTCGCGGTGCTGCCTGGACCGCTCGATCACTCCGGCCAGGTTGCGGCCTTCGGCCACCAGCTCCTGGGCGATCCAGTGCTGGCCGTCGGTCTCGCCGACGGCGTAGACCTGGACGATGCCGGAGTGGTGCAGCCGGCCGGCGGCCTCCGCCTCGCGCTGGAAGCGCTGCAGCAGCAGCGGCGAGAAGCAGAACTCCGGCTTGAGCAGCTTGAGCGCCACCTGGCGCTTCAGGGCGGTCTCCTCGGCTAGCCACACCGAGCCCATGCCGCCCTGGCCGAGCCGCCGGATCAGGCGGTAGCCGCCGAGCAGGTGCCCTGGCTCGAGGGCGCCGGGAGCCGAGGGGCTGCCGTCCAGCAGGGCGTGGTAGTCCTGGATCAGGCGCCCCAGGGCCGAACGGATCGCGCTCGGCTGGGCGCGCAGGAAGGACTCCTGGTCCACGTCCTCGCCGGACCGGAGAGCTTGGAGGTAGGCGTCGAAGGCGGTGTGGGTGCGGGAGGCTGACATGAGCTGGCTCGGGGTGGCGGAGCCTCGGAGGAGCGCGGCGCTCCTCGGACGGAAGCGGCCACGGTAGGAGAACCCCCAGGCGGGATTCCGGGACCCGATCTCGGGAAAAGGGCGTCACAACGCCCCCCTCGGCCCTTTCCCCCGGTGTCCGACCCACCCCATCAACCAGGAGCGACCATGTCGAACACCACCCACCCGATGCCCGCGGCCGCCCGGCCGATCGGATTCCTGCCGGCGCGCCTCTCCCAGGGCTTCGCCCGCACCCTGCGCCAGGTCCGGCGCGACCAGCCGCCGATCGCCCGGCAGATCCACGAGCAGCTGCTGGCGGCGATGCTGGCCGAGAAGGAGGTCCGCCGGCTGCTGGCCCGCTACCGGATCCTCCAGCGACGCGCCCGCGCCGTGCTGGCCTTCCCCCGGGGAGCCAAGGCGCCCCAGCCGCGCCAGCAGCCGGGGCGCCGTGCTTCCTGAAGCCAGCGCAGTGGAAGGAATCCCGTCCCTCGGGACGGGATTCCGCCATCATGGCTGGACGGGAACCGCGGCGCCTGCGCCCTGGGGAGCCGCCGCCCCGCTCGCCGACCTCATGACCGACCAACCGCAAGACCCGCCGCCGAAGGACTTTCGCCAGGCGGTGTCGGACCTGGTCGAAGAGCTGCTGGGACCTGCAAGCAGCCTCAGGTTCGCCGATCCGGCGGTCCTGGCCGCCGCGCTCCGACGGTCGCGCGGCGGCGCCACGCTGGAGGACGCCGTCCTCGGGGCCGCGTTCGAGGTGGCCAAGCAGGATCGGCTCGTGGCCGATGAATTCCTCGGCCACTTCCTGGCGGCCATGGCCCGCCTCGGCCGCTGCCACCTGCGGCCGGCGCTGAGGCGCTTCCTCGACACCGGCTACCTGGTCCAGTCGGTGCTCGGCGGCCTGTGGCAGGAAATCGCCGCGGTCGAGTTCCGGAGCCGCGGCGAGTTCCTGGCCTATCTCGGCCAGCGGCTGCAATGGAAGGCCTCGGACCGGGCGCGGGGGTTGCGCTCCGGGCGACGGCGCGAGGACCGGCGCGCCGAGGCCGATCCGGGCGAACTGCCGCCGAGCGGCCAGGCCGAAGGCCCCGCGACCCTGGCAGGCGCCCGCGAGGAGCAGGAGCTCCTGATCCTCGCCGTGCTCAAGCTGCCGGATCGCGACCGCCGGGTATTGACCTTGCACCTGCGCGGCGTCTCTCCCGCGGAGATCGCAGTCGAACTCGGTCTCGAGGCGCCGGCAGCCCGGAAGGCATTGGAGCGGGCGGTCGGGCGGGCGCGGGCGCTGATGGAACGCTAGGAATCCGGCCCCTTTCCGTGGACCCAGGGCCGGCGTGGACTCCTTAACATCTTTGGGTAAAGCAACTTAGGGACCTTGGAGCGGCCCTCGCCGCGACCAGGCCCGAGAGGACGTCCCAAATTCCGGCGCCCACTGCGGATGGCATTTCCCCAGGGCCAACGAAGGGGGCCAGATTCCACAGGTCCACGAAAAGAAGGCGGGGACTGTTCAACCAGCCCCCGCCCAGAACCTCAGGAGGAGTAGACGACGCGGCTCAGCACTGGCTGTAGCCGCAGGCGTAGCACTTGCAACAACCTTCTTCGAAGGTGAGCACACCCTCGCAGGCCGGGCACTTGACCTTGAAGGCGCCGCCGGTGCCGGACCCCAGCTTGTTGCCGGGGCGGACGGCCTTGGCCTGAGCGCCGCTGGCGCCGCGCTGGCTCATGGCGGTGGGCTCGACCTCGCCGAGCAGGATGGCCTTGAGGCCGTGCTCCTTCTTCGCCCACAGGTATTTGCGGATCGCCTTGGCGAGCCCGTCGGCCAAGGACATGATCCGGCCGTCCTTCGACGGCACGGTCAGCGAGCTGCCGATGCCCTCGAGCTGCTGCAGCGACATCTCGATCCGGCCGCCGCAGCGCAGGAACAGGCTGATCATGCGGCAGATTGCCTCGAGGTCGGAGTTGGCGACGTCGCCGCCCTTGCCGAGCTGGGCGAAGACCTCCATCTCGCGGTCGACCTGCGGGTCCACCGAGATCTTGACGTGGACGTTGCCGAAGGGCGTCATCTGCCGCACGCGGATGCAGGGCATGATCTCGGGGAGCCGCATCGGCGCGATCTCGCGCAAGCGCGGGTCCTCCGGCACGGCCGCCGCCTTGTCGTCCTTCTTCAGCGCCATCGGCTGCATCTCGCGGCAGCCGTCGCGGTAGACCGTGACGCCCTTGCAGCCCTCGCGCCAGGCCAGCAGGTAGGCCATGCGGACGTCGTCGGCCCCCGCCTCGTGCGGCAGGTTGATGGTCTTCGACACCGCGTTGTCGATGTTCTCCTGCCAGGCCGCCTGCATCATGATGTGCTCTTCGGGCACGACGTCGTGGGCGGTGACGAAGACCTTCTTGAGCGCCTCGGGCAGGTCGGTGTGCGCGACGGTGCCCTCGGCCAGGGCCACGTCCACCACCTGCTCCATCTTGGCGGGGCCGCAGCCGGCCCGCTCCATGGCCTTGCGGAAGGCAGGGTTGACCTCGTTCATGACCACCGGCTTGCCGTCGGCGTCCTTCATCACCTGGCGCTGGAAGGCCAGCGAGAACAGCGGCTCGATGCCGCCGGAGCAGCCGGCGATGATCGAGATCGTGCCGGTCGGCGCGACCGTCGTCAGGTGCGAATTGCGCCGCGGCGGCCGGCCCGCGAGCTGCGGCGTCGAGCCCTCCCAGGCGCCGTAGGGGGCGCGCTGGTCCTCCGCCACCAGCTGCTCGGAGGCCAGGATCGCCTGGTCCTTGAGCCGCCTGCCGATGACGCGCCCGACCTCGTAGCTCTTCTCCGAGCCGTAGCGGACGCCGAGCTGGTAGAGCAGGTCGGCGTAGCCCATGACGCCGAGGCCGATGCGGCGCTCGAGCTCGGCCTGGTCGCGGATCTCCTCGATCGGGAAGCGGTTGATCGAGACCACGTCGTCGAGGAAGCGGACGGTGTCGTGGACCACCGAGTCGAAGGCCTCCCAGTCGACGCGGTCCTCCCACGGCGCGGCCTCGGCGGCCCCGGCCTTGTAGAAGCGGCCGAGGTTGATCGAGCCGAGGTTGCAGGAGCTGTACGGCAGCAGCCACTGCTCGCCGCAGTTGTGGACCATCAGGCCGTTGGCGTCGAAGGCGTTCACGCCGGGGACCTGGACGTCGTAGACCGGCTCGACGCCGCGCGCCTCCAATCCGGCGACGCGGGCGACGAAGCGCTCGCGGTTGAGGCGCCGGCCGTAGCTCGCCAGCAGCTCCTCGAGGCGGGTCTGCTTGTCAGCGTCGGCGAAGCCGATGCGCTCGGCGAACATCGCGACGTTGGAGCCGGCGAGCACCAGCTCCCACTGCACCTTGGTGCCGAAGGGCGCCAGGCCGCCGCGGCCGTCGGGCAGCAGGGCGACACCGGCCTCGCGGCGCCGGTAGATGCGCGCCGCCATGCCCAGGCGAAGCAGCATGCGCTGCGCCCCCTCCAGGCAAGGCAGGTCGCTCTGCGACAGCCGCACCGACACGCCCTTGCGCTGGTCGCCCTGGACCGAGCCGTCGGCGTCGAACAGGCCGCGCAGGAAGGAGGCGTGGAAGTCGCTGGAGCTGCGCTCGATCTCGGGGGTCAGCTCCTTGGCGCCGGGCGCCAGGCCGTAGGAGGCCGCCACCTCGCGGAGGGCGGCCGACTGGAGCCGCCACTCGCCGCGGCCGGCGACCGCCTGGAAGCCGCTGAAGTCGGCGCGATGAGGCAGGACCGACGCGCAGCGCTCCGCCTCGCCCATGACCGCCAGCGGTCCCGGCGCGCCGCCGCCGCCGGCGGCCGCCCTCCGCCCCCCCGACCGCCCGCCGCACCCGGCCCCCGCGGTGCCC
>JACNJP010000234.1 GCA_014382465.1 Planctomycetota bacterium | reverse complement strand
CGGCGGCGTCCCCGTGGAGGGCCGGGGGGAGGTGGGCGTGGGGGCCCTTCTCGCGGTCTTTCATGCCGGCCAATTCGCGGGCCTCGGCCTCGTGGAGCGCCCGGAAGCGGTCGAGGGGCGGGCGGGCGCGCGGGGGCTCGCCAGCCTCGCGCAGCGGGGCCGCCAGCCGGTAGCAGGCCGACTCGTGGTGCGGCATGAGCTCCAGGGTCCGCTCCAGATGGAGGCGCGCCGCCGCCGGGTCGTCCTCCTGGGCCAGGATCCCGAGCTGGTAGTGGGCGTCGGCGTCGTCGGGGTCGGCCTCCAGCACCCGCTCGAACAGCGCCTGGGCTTCCGCGGGGCGGTCGACGTGGCGCAGCAGCATGCCCAGCGAGTAGAGGGCGGTGAGGTTGCGTGGCTCGCGCTCGACGACCCAGCCCAGCTCGGCCTCGGCGCGCGCCCGCGAGGGCTCGTCGTTGACGTTCAGCAGGGCGATGCCGAGGTTCAGCCGTCCCGGCGTCCACCCTGGAGCCAGCCCGACCACCTCCTCGAAGGACTGGACCGCCGCCTCGGGCTGGAAGCGCTCCATCAGGCCGATGCCCTGGTTGAAGCGCCGCGCCACCTCGTCGAGGTGTTCGGCCGGGATGCCGGCGGCCGGCGCCGGCGGGTCCTCGCCGCAGCCGGAGAGCAGGCCCAGGAGCAAAGTCGGAACCGTCAGCAGCCGCCGTCTCATCGCAGGTCCTCCTTGGCGCGCTCGATCGCCGCCCGGTTGTGCTCGACGCGCAGATCGTCCTGGTCGGTCCACTGGCCCGGCGGATAGTGGCTCCGGCGGTAGACCGGATAGGCCTCCGAGCGCAGGTGGGCCAGCGTGTGGTGGCCGCTGCGGACGGCCCGCTCGTGCCGCAGGGCGCTGATGTCGATCGGCGCGACGACGATCTTCTCACCCGGTCCGGGGTCGGCCTGGGCCAGGATCCGGCCGTCGAAGTCGACCACCATGCTGCCGCCGGGCCACGAGAAGGGCGGGTAGTTCGACAGGCTGGCGGCCTGGTTCGAGGCCACCACGAAGGCGGTGTTCTCGAGCGCGCGGCAGCGGTTGACGGTGGTCCACCAGTCCATCGGCGCGGTCGCGCCCCAGGGGTCCATGTAGGCCGAGACGCGGATCAGGACCTCGGCGCCGTTGGCGCTGAGCTGGCGCAGCACCTCGGGGAACAGCCAGTCGTAGCAGATGGCGGCGCCGAGCTTGCCGATCGGCGTGTCGGCCACCGGGAACAGCTCGTCGCGGTAGCCCTCGAGGTCA
The DNA here is from genome assembly GCA_014382465.1 of Planctomycetota bacterium. Classification (GTDB taxonomy): domain Bacteria; phylum Planctomycetota; class UBA1135; order UBA1135; family UBA1135; genus J029. Next base: position 5,413 of record JACNJP010000234.1, on the reverse strand, counting down.
TGCGGGCTCTTGTGGACCTCCCACGGGATCCACGGGTTGACCTTGCGGTAGCGGCTCAGGATCCCGTCGGGGCCGATCAGGCAGGTGGTGTTGAAGACCGACCCGGGCCAGTCCGGATCCTCCTCGAGGAAGCTGCCGGTCTGGATGTAGACGCCCAGCTCCCTGGCCAGCGCGTAGTAGGCGTCGGTGTGCTCGTTCGGCACCGGCAGGGTCAGGTGCCGCCGCAGCTCGGCGGCGGTGGCGTAGACCGGCGCGGCGTGGGCGAACTCGGGGAACACCACCAGCCTGACCGGCAGGAACGGGGCGTAGCCCTCGACCGCCATCCGCGTCATGGCCAGCATGCGGGCCGTCTTGGCGCCGATGCCTTCGCGGCTGGTCGGGTTCGGCAGGTCGATCTGGCAGGCGGCGGCGGAGTAGCGCAGGAGGTCCATGGGGCCGGCGAACGGGGTCCACCGTCAGGTATAGCCCCGCGCCTTCAGTTCCTGGTCACCACCAAGGCCTGCCGGAGGGCGACGCCCTCCACCTTCTGCCGGCGGCCGTCGCTCCACACCACCTCCAGGCTCGCGGGGCCGGCGCCGGGCGGCAGGGCGAAGTGGGCAATCGGCTCGCTGGCGGCGAGGAAGCTGAGGCCGCTGGCGATCCAGCGCCGCTGGGCGCCGGCGGCGGTCCGCAGCACCAGCTTGGCGCCGGTGCCGAAGCGGTCGTGGCCGGGGCGTTGGTCCCGCAGGCGGACCACCAGCCAGTCGCCGCCGTCTCGGTCGTTGCGCAGCAGCCGCACCGGGCCGTTGCGCTCGCCGACGACGATGTCGACGTCGCCGTCGCCGTCGAGGTCGCCGAAGGCGGCGGTGCGGTCGTTGTGCGGCTCGGCCAGCCACGCGCCGGCGCTGGCGGCGGCGAGGCGGCGGAACTGGGCGCCGTCGCGTTCGTAGAGCACCGGCACCTGGTCGTGGTCCCAGCCGTTCTCGGCGCAGGTGGCGCGCGGATAGATGTGGCCGTTGAAGAACACCAGGTCCTCGTCGGCGTCGTGGTCGAAGTCGAAGAAGCCGGTGGCCCAGCTCAGGAAGGGCCGGCTGTCGAGGTGCAGGCCGTAGGCCATGGTCCGGTCCTCGAAGAAGCCGCTGCCCTGGTTCACGTGCAGGGTGTTGGTGTCGTACATGAAATTGGTCGTGAACAGGTCCGGCCGGCCGTTGTCGTCGACGTCGCCGACGGCGATGCCCATGGTCGCCTGGCCGGCGCCCTCTTCGTTGAAGGCGACGCCGCTCAAGATCCCGATCTCCTCGAATTTGCCCCCGCCGAGGCCGCGGTAGAGGTAGCTGGCCATCGAGTCGTTGCCGACGTAGATGTCCTGGATCCGGTCGCCGTCGAGGTCGATGATGACCGCCCCGAGGCCCCACGCGGCCGGCCGCATGCGGATGCCGGCGGCCTCGCTGACGTCGCGGAAGCGCCCCTCGCCGTCGTTCTCGTACAGGATGTCATCCACCTTCGGCAGCCCCATCGGCCCGGCGAACACCGGCGCGCCGAGGAAGCGGGACTGCGGCGAGGGCTGGCGGGCGTCGAGCTCGCAGTAGTTGACGACGTAGAGGTCGAGGTCGCCGTCGGCGTCGATGTCGCCGAAGGAGGCGCCGGTGCTCCAGGCGCGGCCGCCGAGCCCGGCCGCCTGGGTGACCTCGATGAAGCCGCCGGCGCCGGTGTTGCGCAGCAGCGCGTTCTCGCCGTAGCAGGTGACGAACAGGTCCGGCCAGCCGTCGTTGTCGACGTCCCCCTGCGCGACGCCGTAGCCCCAGCGGTTGAATTCCAGGCCGGCCGCGGCGGTGACGTCGCGGAAGCGCAGGCCGCCGAGGTTCTCGAACAGCCGGCAGCCCGGCCCGCGGTCGGGGTCGGCGACGGTGGCGCCGTTGGGCACGAAGACGTCCGGGTCGCCGTCCTGGTCATAGTCGATCAGGGCGATGCCGGTGCCCTTGACCTCCAGCAGGTAGGTCGGCGGGTCCTCGCCGTTGGTGACGGTCATCACCAGGCCGCTGCCGGCGGTGGCGTCGGTGAAGTGGAGCGGGGAGAGCGCCGCCGGCGCCGGGCCGTCGGCGCCGCCGCAGGCGGTGAGCAGGAGGAGGGCGGAGGGCAGGAGGATCGGTTTCATCGGCGTCAGCGTCCGGCGCTCAGGCGCCCGAAGTGGTCGATGGCCTCGCGGGCGGCGACTGGGTCTCCGAGCCGGAGATGGACCCGGGACAAGGCGTAGTAGGGCTGCGGCTGACTGGGGTCGAGGGCGACGCTGGTCTTGAGGGCCTCGAGCGCCTGCTCGACCTGGTCCTGCTGCAGGTGGGCGTTGCCGATCCCGGCCAACACCTTGGCCCGAGCCGGCCCGGTCGGCAGACCCGCCTGCTGCTCCGACTCCAGCAGCGTCATGGCCCTCCGGAACAGGATCAGGGCCGCCCCCGGGTCTCCTTCCTGGAGGGTGAGTTCGGCCAGCGCGGCGTGGGTATCGCCGTCGGTCGGGGCGAGGGCGAGCTGGGCGTCGAAGGCCTCTCGCGCCAGCTGGCCTTCGCCGAGGCGGTTCAAGCAGATGCCGTAGAAGTAGAACACCCGGTCGCTGCCGGCGAAGGAGGGACCGTTCCGGAGCACCCGCTCGAACAGCGGCCGGGCCGAACCGAAGGCGGCGCTCAGGTAGAGGACGATGCCGTGGGTGAAGGCGGCCTCGTCGCTCTCCGGGTGGGAGGTGGTCCCGGCAGTGGCGAGCTGGCGCGCCGCAGCCAGGTCGCCGTAGGCGATCGCTTGATGGATCCGGAGGATCTCCGGTGGCGGCGAAGGCCAGCTGGTCCCGGCGGCCTCGCGGAAAGCCGGCAGGGCGGCGGCGACCAAGCTCCCCTCGGCGACCGCCTCCGGACCAAGGAGAGGGGCGGCTGTCGAGTCGTCGCAGGCGCAGAGGATCAGCGCGAGGAGGGCCGGGATCCTCGAAACGGAGGTGATTCTGCCAGGATGTCGGGGGAGCATGGCATGAGGGGGGGCAGCCCCGTCGCCCATGCTACTCCGACAGCCGCCCCGACCGCGACGTCTGCTCGACCCGATCCACTGAAGATGGAGAGCAGCGGCGACTCCGGGCCCCTCAAAACCGCAGCTCGTACTGCACCTTCAGGACCGTGTCGTAGCTCTCGGGAACCCAGCGCGAGCCGAGCACGGTCCAGTTGTAGTTGACGACCAGGAACAGCTCCGACTCGGGGGTGATGGTCCAGCGCAGGCGGTTGTTGGAGCCGAGCTCGTCGCTCTCGTTGTCGAACTGGACGTAGCTGGCGAAGGACAGGTCCGGCGAGAGGTTGAAGGTGAAGCGGGCGCCGTAGGCGTCCTCGCTGAAGCGCTGGCCGCCGAGGCTGCCGACGTTGCGCTCGACGTCGAGGTCGATCGTCAGCAGCGGGAAGGGGTTGAGCTCCAGGGACAGCTCGTAGTTGTCGAGCCGGCCGGTGTAGAACTCGCCGGTCCACCAGCTCAGGTCGGCGGCCACCGCCCGCTTGCTGGCGGTCTCGAGCGTGGCGCCGTAGCGGTTCCAGCGGTAGGTGCCGGCCGGGATCTCGACGCCGTCAGCCACTTCGAAGTCTTCGGTCGGCCGGTCGCCGCTGGTGTTCAGGCCGATCTCGAACTCGTCGCCGCTCTCGAACAGCCAGTGGAAGGGCTCGATCCAGCTGGTATAGCTCTCCCAGCGCCCGTCCAGGTCGGTGGTGTAGGCGGTGCCCACCTGGTAGAAGGCCTGGCGCAGCCAGGAGGCCTCCGGCCGCGGCTGGTACTCGGCGTCGAAGCGGTAGCGGTGGACGCCCCGCCGCGGCACGAAGCCCAGCGAGGGATCGAAGTCCTCGCCGACGCGCTTCCACGACATCCCGACCTCCCACAGGTCGTTGGGGTACTCGATCACGGCGCCCGCCGCCGAGCGGTCGTCGCCGCTGGAATCGGCCTGGTCGGCGGCCAGCAGCCAGGCGCCGGCGAGGAAGTTCTTGTCGCCGAACAGCTCCGAGGTCTGGTAGGTGAAGTCGGTGCCCGCCAGCCAGCTGCCGTCGCCGCCGAGCGGGTCGCCGGCGGTGGCGATCAGGCCCACCGAGGACTCCTCGAAGAGGTCGTGCTTGAGCCGCACCACGCCCATCGAGGTCTCGGGGGCGACGCCCGGCTCCTCGCCGGTCCAGGTGGCCAGGGCGCCGATGCTGGTGCCGCCGACGCGCCCGGTGGCCTTCAGGCCGGCCAGCAGCGGCACCTCGACGCCGCCCACCAGGCCGATGCGGCGGCTGTGGAAGGGCACCACGTCGCGGCCGAGGCCGGCGCCGAAGTCGAAGTAGTCGTCCCCCTCGAGGAAGAAGGAGCGCTTCTCCGGGAAGAACAGCGGGAAGCGGGTCAGGTTAGTGCGGCGGGAATCGACCTCGGTCTCGGCGAAGTCGGTGTTGAGGGTCAGCAGCACCTCGAAGTCCGCCTCCGGCTTCCAGCGGATGTCCAGGCTGGGCTCGAGGTCCCAGGCGCGCGGTTCGTCGGGGGCCGCCTTCGAGGCCTGGGCGACCGCCGCCGGCCGCAGGCTGATGCCGAGGCCGGTCTGGAATTCCGGCAGCCCGGTGAGATACCCGGCGCGGCTGGTCTTGATCGAGTTCCAGTCCTGGGTGGCGCCGGACCAGCGGTCGGTCTCGAGCAGCCGCTGGATCCGCCGCTGGACGTTCAGGTGCCAGCGGTCGAGGCCCTGCTTGAAGGACAGGGTCTGGACCGGGATGCAGATCTCCACGCTCCAGCCGCCGGCGTGGCGGTGGACGGCGGCCTCCCAGATGCCGTCCCAGTCGTGGTTGAGGCCGTCGCCGCGGTCGGTGATCAGGGCGTCGAAGCGGGCGCCGAGCGGGTTGACCGAGAACAAGTAGCCGGTGCGGCCGTCCAGATAGGTTCCGAGGACGATGCGGACGTGGTCCTCGCCGCCCAGCGAGCCGTCGCGGGCGGTGTTGAAGGCCACGACGCCGTCCGGGTCGGGATCCTGGCACTCGATGCCGAAGTAGAGCAGGCGCGGCCCGGCGAGCGCCCGCACCGTGGTCCGGAAGGGGGGGACGGCGCCCTCGGTCGGCTCGACCATGGTCAGCCCCTCGATGAGCTCGGCGCCCTGCCAGGAGGCTTCGTCGAGCCGGCCATCGAGGACGATTTCGCCGTCGACGCGACCAGCCCGGAGCTCCGGCGGCGCAGCCTCTTGGCCCGGACAGAAGCCGGGGACCAGACACCAGAGAGCGAGCGCGGTCGGGGCCAGGGGGAGCTTCAGCACGACGGCCAGCAGGCTGGGGCAGCCCGCTCGGCGCCGCCGCAGGCCGGGTTGCACACCCGTCCGGGGCGGCGAGGAGGAGAACGTCATCCTACGGGCCTCCCGGCCCGGACGTCAGGCCTCCGGCGCCTTCCGCGCGAGGCGTGCTTCTGCTTG
>JACNJP010000310.1 GCA_014382465.1 Planctomycetota bacterium | reverse complement strand
GGCGAACTTCTTCTCAATCCCGTCCCCTGGTAGGGCAAAGGGCTACGCTCGCAGAGTCGAGGTCTATTCAGGACAGACGAACCGGGAGCACGATCCTTGTGCGACGGCCATGATTCTCCTGACCGGGAACTTGGTCAGGTTCGGGCAGAAGGATTCGGGGTGGCCGTACCGGCTCTCGGGATCCATCCGAACGAGTTCCGATGCACGTTTTCTTGCAGTGTTCGACTACGGCCCGAAGCTTGGCGGGACGATCGGCCTAATCGACCTTGCTGAGGAGACCTATACCGTGGTGGCTGGGTGCGAGTCGACCAGGCTGCATGGAGAACTCCAGGCTTTTTGCGGGACGAATTGGAGTCCGAAGCTCTCCGTCGGGAGCCTCGGCGTGGGCGTGAGCACTCCCTTCGCCTTCACACCCGACGGGAGGAGGCTCGTGATCAAGGCTCCAGGTCCGCAATACGGGATCTACGACCTTGAACGCCACGAGCTTAGAACCCGTTCCTTCGCAGGACCTGCGGACGAGCGAGTGAGCCCCTTCGACGAATTGGTGGCCTTGCAGGCCGGGCTGAGTTCGGGCGAGTCCTTTCGGCAGCTGCTCTCTCGGCTACGCGAGGCAGTGGAGAATGAGGACGTCGAGGAGGTAAGCCGCTACTTGGCGTATCCCGTGTCGGTGAAGCTCAAGGCCTCAGGCCGAGAGAAAGAGGTTGTCCTCTATCACCACGGAGATCTTCAGCGGTTTTTCGGCCGGATCTTTACCCCGCTGTTTCGGAGGGAGTTCTCGTCGGGTGTCGATAATTGGCTACAGGGAACTTCCAAGAGAGGGCAGGTGGTGCATCGGAAGGGCGTGAGGGTTGGCGGTCTTTGGATCAACCAGCGGGGGGAAGTCTCATACTTCTTCGGATGACTGCGAATTGCTCACAGAGATTGCTGGAGTCCGATCAAGGGGAAGCCGGCCGTGGAGGATCGATCGCTGAGCAATGATGCAGGACAGGCTGGCCTCGCAAGTAGATCTTGCGAGGCTCAGCACTGTCCTAACGGTACCCCTAGAACGCCCCCACCGGCAGCAGGACTGGATTGGATGCCCTCGGCAGAATGGTCGGGCTGATCACGAATTCAATCCCCTGCAGGTAGACCGGGAAGCCCAGCGGTACAGAGCTCGGCACCTTCGGCCCGTCGAAACTCGCTCGTCCACCGACGTCAATGACCGCCGGAGGCAAGGTCGTGATCGGCGGGGTGAGATCGACGCTGATTCCGATCGTCGTCGAGGTCGGGCCTGCACCCCTGATGGAGTAGGCGGGGAAGATCCAGAGGCCGGGAGTTCCGTTGTAGGCCTCGAAGTGGACTCTCTGGCCTGGAGAGAGATTGCTGACGTAGAAGGCCAGGGCTTCGTCACCGCCATTGTTCGGGTCGGTCTCCCAGGTGTTGACGGCTCCGTCCCGGCTCTGGTCCTCGACACCGTCCTCGACGCCGCCGAGGTCCGTGTCGGCGGCCAGGGGATCAGTCGTGGTGAGCGGGTCAGAGTCAGGGACAAAGACGGCGCCGTTGGTGTCAAGGGTGCCGGCGGTAAGGCCGAGCTCGAGGCCATCGGGGAGGCCGTCACTATCGCTGTCGGCATTGGCCGCGTCGGTCTCGGTAACTCCCTTTGCGCCGTCTGAGTCAAGGTCTTCGGCCCCGTCCTCCAGCCCGTCATCGTCACTGTCGAGGTCGAGCGGGTCAGTCGTCGTAGCCGGATCGGCGTCGGGAACAAAGATCAAGGGATCAGTCCCGGTCACGCCAGGGAGGCCACCGCCGTCCCAGATGATCGAGTCCAGGCCATCTTCCTGCCCGTCGCCGAGTCCGTCGCCATCGGTGTCGAATCCCAGAGGGTCGAGGGCCGTGGTGGGAGCGTCGGGACCTGCAGCCTCCCAGACGGCCAGGCGTAGCGAGGAGCCGTAGAGATCGGTGTACCAGTAACCGGGCTCGGTGGAGGAGGGTCCTCCGACGAAGACACCGCCTGGTGAGTTGGCGGGGTTGGGCTCCATACCCGCCCAGCGGTCGTAGGCGAAGGAGCTGCCATCGGACCACTCGAATGTGCCACCAAAGCCATTCAGGCCGATCCAGAAGCCATCGCCGACGTCGCCGAAGGTGTCATACAGCCAAAGAGCTTCGGCCTCGCCTTGAACGCTGGTGAGCTCGTAGCCTTGAGCGCGAGCTGCTGCGCTGGCTTGGCTCCAGGTGTTAAAAGCGGCGAGGCGGTAGAAGTTGCCGTTAGGGCTGGCCAGCCAGCGGGGGTCGGGTCGGTTGGAGAAGACCTCTTCGCCGTCGGACAGGCCATCGTCGTCGGTGTCCTGATCCATGGGATCGGTTCCTAACCCCACCTCAGTCGGATCAGAGAGCCCATCGCCATCAGAATCCCTAGGAATCCATTCCAGAATCGCAGGGCCGGTCCAGAAGGGATCGGCGGGAGGTCCGCCGTCACCCCATTTCCCGACAACCCCAGTGAACGTGATCACTACGGCATCCTGCCCGCCGGTTCCCGCGTTGTTCGGCTGACCACCAAGCCAGTTGGTATAGCCGACTGGCTCCGAAGAGAACCACTCCCACTGCCCTTCCACATTTTCATCGTGAAGACCAATCCAAGCCTCCTGGCTCGTCAGGTTAGAGATGATCCAACCGTTTTCGGCCTGGGAGCGAATCGTCACCAGCTCCACATCGGGGCCAAGCGAATTGGCCTCAGCCCTCGCCTGATACCAGTCCAATGGGGCTGTGACCGCGTATAGATGGCCGTTTGCCGGGTTCTCGATCCAGTTGTAGCCCGGAGGCGGTCCGCCTTGAGCCGGAGCAGGGGAAGCCAGGATGAAGGACAAGAGATGTGCGAAGGAGAGGGACCAGAGATCGCGCATGCTCGGGGGGTGAACTGAGATGGGTGGAAGAGCGGGTTGAAAGCCGCTTCTGAGCAAGACGGCTAGTGCTCCGTAACCCACCAACGATTCCGGACAAGAGGGACCACGGCTGGGACTTGTCTGGAAGCGGGCTCCGTTGTTGAGCTGGAACTCGAGGATGGCCCAGGGGCGGCTGGTTGGGCGCCCGTCAGGCGGTCTTCACGGCCGATCCAGGGGCTTGAGTCGTGGGCGCTTCGGCCTTCGAGCTGCTCCTGTGCAGCCGGGTGGGGGCTGTGGCGGTGCCGGAAGGGCCGACCCAGCCCATCGGCGTTGGCCTGATTGCAGCTGCGGAGAGCCGGGGTTGCGCTATTAGATCCGGACGGCTGGGTCGGCCGGTCTTCATGCCGCCTCCACGGTCAACGCCCCATGGATCCGCCGTCGGATTCGGACTCTTGATCGGGGAGTTCCTTGGCCACGGAGAGAGAGCCCAGGGGCCCGCCATCGAAGAGCCGGGCAGGAACCCCGAGCATGTCGGGGCCTCCGGAGAGCGGTGTAGGTCCAATGACGACGTGGTTGCCATGGACTTTCCGCAACCAGCCGAGGCACAGGGCCTCGTTCAGCGAGGACAGCAGCAGCACACGCGTAGGATTGAAGTGGCCATAATCCTTCAAGACTCTCATCAATGGGCGAAGCCTGCTCGCCCAGAACGGACTCTCGGGCCGCACGAGGTCGGACTCGAAGAAATAGTCGTCAATCCCTTGAAGGGCGCTGGTCGCGAGAGCCGCCAGGACTCGGGAGAAGATGGCGATCTCTCTCGTACCCGGGGAAGGAGCCCCGACTGCGCCACCGGAATCACGAGACCGGTCATGTTTCAGAAGGGAGGAATAAACCCAGGCCTGACGGCGGAGAAGGCTCTTCAATTGAAAGAGGAACCTCTCCTCATCGGGGAACGTGAGAAGAGCGAAGTACCTCTCCGCCTCTTCAAAGGCTCGGTCCACCGTCTCGCTCGGATCGAAAGGATGGAGGAGACGGGCCTCCGTGAATTGCGCCGCAACCAGATGCGGCCGGAAGAATGAGAAGAACTCCCGCCGGATCTCCTTGCTGTCCCGAGCTCCCTGGAAGGCGACGCGGAGAGCTGCCAACCGGGGAGAGTCGGCGCGGCGCAGGTGGGAACTCAACTCCACCTTTCCGACCTTTGACCGGAGATAGGACCACGAGGCGAACCCTAGACGATCCTTGGCAAATTGCAGGGCCAGCAGCCCGGGACCGGGTACTGGAGTGGAGTCGGGTCGTTCAGGTGTCATGGATGCGAAAGGGCGGCTGCCGCTCAAGCCCTTCTCCCGGGGAATCCGGTGAGCCGCTTGTCGAGGCGATACCAAGATAATGGAAGATCTCATCTCGGCCAGATCCAATGCGGGATCTTTCGGAGCGGGACTCGGATGGCTCCGGATCGGTCCAATTGGCTGTGCTCGGTTGTGGTCATTTGTGACGCTCCTGGCACAAGATGCAGGTTCGGGCCGTTTCCGGAGCGGGCTCCTTGATGACGGAGTTCGCTGGCCACTAGAGTCCAGCCCATGGAACATCACGCAGGGCTTGGATTTCTCAGCCTGATCCCTCTCGGCCTGGTCGCCAGCCTGGGTTTCTCCACGACGGGGCTGCAGGAGCCTGACCAGCCGGCCATCCATGTTGCGGGAATGGGCGGACCTCCGGGTCCGTCGGTTGGTGTTGCCGTTGAAGTCGTGGTCGAAGAGGGCAACCTATTCGCCGTCGACCGAGAGGGAAACAAGACCCAGCTGACCTGTTACGGCCTCGACGGAGACCCAGCCCTCTCTCCAGACGGGAGCCAAGTGGTCTTCGTCCGCGAGACTCCGGGGCGCCGGATCGACCTCGGCCCGGTCGACGGCGAGTCCGTATTCGTGGCGGCCGGCGAGATCTGGGTCGCCGAGGTGGACGGCACAGCATCTCGTCGCATCGTGGAGGGGCGGGAGGAGGGCGAGAGTCCTCGTGGGGTGGTCGAGCCCTACTTTGGTTTTGGGTCGCCCCTCTTCAAGAGTGGCGGAGAGAAGGTCGTCTTTCTATGCTCTGCCTGGGTCACTTCTCGCGCGGTCTATGAGGTGGATCTCCGCGACCTGTCCACCCGCTTCCTGACCGACGGGAATACCCTCGAGGTGATCCTGGGCGGGGAGTACCGGGACCACCTCCTGGTCCAGCAGCACCGCTACTGGCTTGGGGGCGGTTCCTACGATTGGTACTGGCTGGTATCTCCGGACGGCCGGGTCCTAAACCCCGTCGGTCCGGACACGCAGAGCTTCCGCGACGTTTTCATGGTGGCGAGGTAGCCCCCTTCCCCCGGGCTAGCTGAGTCGCCGGGCCCAGGCAATCTATCGCCTGACTCGGGAGGGCCACTCGTCGGGTCGGATCAGTCCTCTTCCAGCTGCCCTTCCAGGGCTTCGGGCCATTGCTCGGCCAACGCATCAAGATCGATTTCCGGGAACACGCGCGCCATCAACTCAAGATCCTGATTCATGCAGAAGATCGGGGGTTCAGCGCGCGGCTCTGCCAGTTCCCGGATCTTCGTTCCACAGAGGTGACTCTTGCACGGGCACTCGGACGCCTCCAGCACCCACGGCGTCTCGCTGGTGCTGCAAGAGTGGTATCCGAGGTTGAGTTGCCTTGTCACCTCTCGCTCCAGGCAGAAGAGCCGCTGAGCGAGGTAGTAGTCCGGTCCGCGATGCTCGAGCAACGGGTCAAAGCAAGTAGGGCAGATCTCTCGTAGCCCAGGCAGGACCAGCTTGCGACGGCGGAGCTCCTCAGGACTCGCGGGAGGGTCCGTGATGTCCATGATCAGGAGTTCCAAGAAGGTGTCTGCTTGCTCCCCGTGCAGGCCGAGAGCAGCGCGGAGAGGATCCAACGCCCGGTCTCCGAGTTGAAGAAGGGCATTTGCAGCGAGGAAGGCGTTGCCTTCGCGGTCGTCGCTGGCGAGGTGATCGATGAGGCTGTTGCAGACCAGCGCGTCGTGTCCGCCCCAGCGCCGGCGGGCGAAGACATAGGCGGCGATCGCGCGGCGCTCGGGGTCCTCGCCGAGGAGCCACGCCATCAACTCGTCGTGCAGGGCCTCCCCGTGGTGGACCAGCCACTCCTGATAATTGGTGGAATACATGCCGCGGTACTGGTTTCCAGACAGCCGCAGAGCTGGGCGGTTCCCGGAGAATTCCGAGAGCTGACCGAAGACCAGTCCGATCAGTTCCGGCCGGAATTCGTTGTAGTTCTCCTCGAGGAAGGCCCACACGACTTCGCGGAGAAGCTGCGAGTCTGACTCGTGGAGCGCTTGCTCCATGAAGCGCCTCGTTACTGCTGGCCGCGACCGGCTGGCGCGTTTTGCCGCCTCAAGGTTCATTCTCCAGGAGTCGTCAAGGAAGTGGCTGAGGACGACGTCCCATACATCGGTATCCTGATCCGAGACCAGGTCGAAGGGCGCGTAGGCGTCTACTCTTTTCTCCCGGGGCTTCCACCAGTACTGGCGGAGGACCGTCGGCGAATACCAGGCGAGGAGCGCGTTCGCACGGACCTTCGGGTTGTCCGAGCGCATGCCCTGTAGGAGATCCTCGATCTCGAAGGAGCCCGACTGGCATTGGGTCCAGATCTCTCTGGTCATTTCGTTCCAATCGGACTTGTAGAGGTAGGAGGGAAAACGAGTCTCCGCCGCCGGCGGATCGCCCGGGTCCTGGGCTAAGGCAGCTCCGGAGAGGGCGAGGAGAAGAGCGGCCCACCAGGTGAATTTGGCTCCCATGGCGTGACTCTATTCCGAATGAGGAAGGCGATTCAATCG
>JACNJP010000140.1 GCA_014382465.1 Planctomycetota bacterium | reverse complement strand
GCTGCCGCCCCTGGGCCCCCACGCGCCCGCCTCCCCCGCGGCCCCCCCCCCCACCCGGGGCCGCCGGGGGGCGGGGCCCCCCCCCGGGCCCCCCCGGCCGGGGGCCCCCCCCCCCTCCCCCAGCCCCCCGGCCCCCGCCGCGGCGGCCGGGCGCACGGTCTCCCTCGAGGCGGCCGCGCGCGACGCCGGCGGCCAGCTCTACGACAGCAACGCCACCGCCACGCGGTTCTACTGAGCGGGCCGCCGCGGCGCGACGGTCAGGCCGTCCCCGTCCGGCCCCGGCGCAGCTCCCGCGCCTTCTCCGCCTCGGCCATCTCTCGGTAGTACGGGTCGAGCGGGAAGCAGCCGCTGATCATGCCGTGGCGCGGGCCGGTGGTGCAGTCGCTGAAGGTGCGGCACAGGCGCTTGGTCTGCAGCGGCTCGCCGCGCAGCAGGTGCAGCGGCAGCTCGGGGTAGGCGAGCATCAGGCGGCCGAGGCCGACCGAGTCGACGTGGCCGTGGCCGACCTCGTGCTCGGCGACGTGCGGCAGCCACTCCTGCAGGTAGCTGTAGCCGGTGCCGACGAACCAGAGCCCGGGGAAGGCCGCCTTGCAGCGGCGGGCGGCGCGCAGGTGGCCGGCCACCGACAGCAGCGGGTCCTCCGGCGGCGGGTAGCCGTCGCTCGGCGGGAAGGTGGCCGGCCGCGACAGGTGCGGGCAGGTGTAGGGCGAGCCCAGGCTCAGGTTCACCAGCCGGATGTCGAGCTCCTGGAGCAGCGCGAGGAAGGCGAAGGGCTCGCTCCATTCGTGGTGCAGCGGGTCGGCCGGGTCGACGCCGAAGCCGCTGCGGTAGGGGAGCTGCTGCTCCAGCCCGAGCGGGGCTCCGGCGCCGGAGTCCGGGTCCTCGGCGAAGGGGTAGACGTCGGCGATCGACACCCGCACCCCGACCACCAGCCCGGGGCAGGCGGCGCGCACCGCCGCGACGATCTCGCGGAGCAGCCGGGTGCGGTTCTCGAAGCTGCCGCCGTAGGCGCCCTCGCGGCTTCGGGCGGCCAGGAACTCGTGCAGCAGGTAGCCGTGGCAGCACTTGAGGTCGACGAAGTCGAAGCCGGCCTGCTGCGCGAGCTGCGCCGCGGCGACGTAGCGGGCGACGATCCCCGGCAGCTCCTCGTCGGCGATCAGCGCCGCGTCGTCGTCGATGCCGAGCCGCGGGTCGAGCACTGGGTGGCGGAAGGCGCAGCGCGGCGCCGGCCCCTCCGGGGTCGGCCGCGCCCAGCGGCCGGAGTGGGTGAGCTGCAGGCCGGTCACCAGGCCGGCGGTGCCCTCACCGACCTCGTTGTGGCCCGCCACGACCTGCTCGCGCAGCGCCACCAGGCCGCCGAGCACGTCTTCCTCGTCATTCAGGTAGAGCTGGTGCGGGTTGGCGCGGCCGTCCTCGCACACGGCGAAGGCTTCGCCGCCCCACACCAGCTTGCAGCCGCTGCGGCCGAAGTTGCGCCACCGCCGCAGGGTGTGGGCGGTCGGCAAGCCGCTCGGCGTGCCGTCCCAGCCCTCCATCGGGTGGGCGGTGAAGCGGTTGCCGATGTGCAGCCCGGCGACCTCGGCCGGCTGTGCCAGCGGGCCGCCCGGGCCGACGACCTCCAGCGCGCAGTCGAGCTCCGGAGCCAGCGCCCGCAGGTGCCCGCGGAAGGCGGCGGCGTCGCGGTGGCGGGCGAGGTTGGGGAAGGCCATGGGCGGGCATCCTAGACCGCGAGCACCGAGTCGAACAGCTAGGCTCTGATGGCCGGCCGGCCTGGGCGCCATTCAATCCATCCGCTGGCCCGATCCGTCTCGGCGTGGCAGCGTCTTTCCGGTCGGATCGCCATCGCCCGGCGATCGGACCCAGGGCCAGTCACTCCTCGAAGAGTTCGCGGACGGAGATCAGCCGGGCGCCGGGCTGCGGTCCGGCGTAGCTCATCCCCAGCGGCGGATTGGCCGCCACCTCCGGATCGAAATAGAGGTCGGCGTTGTTCAGGACGGCGCCATTGACCACCAGGAGCTGCCCGTGGAACTCGACCCGGTTCACGTTGTCCATGGTGTGCCAGAAGGACAGCCCCGTGAAGGTGTTCACGAGGCCGGTCTCGTCCGAGATCACCGACGCCGGAGCCACCAGGCCGATGTTCGGATGGACGCCTCCGGCGCCGCCGCCGATGCTGTTGACGTGCTTCAGGACGACGCGGTTCCGCGCGCCGCCGCGCAGGTCGTAGTCGTTCTCGACGAAGATGATCGCCCCGCCCCTCAATTCCACGTCGTCGAGCACCAGCTCCTGGCCGGGGTCCAGGAGGAACACCGCGGTCTCCTCCACCACCACCCCGGAGAGGCTGGTGACGTGGTCATAGACCACCACCTTCGGGTCGGCCTGCAGATAAGGGGCGAGGTCCCAAGAGGGCATCATCAGCGGCATCCCCGTGGTGAGCTCGCGTCCCCCGGGGAGGTAGGGCACGATCCCGTGCTTGAAGAGCGTTCCGGTGACCTCCGTGCTCGAGAAGGCGAAGTCTCCGAGCACGACCCCAGAGGCGAGGGCCCAATCACCGCCTCCCAGTCCGTCAGGAACCCAGTCATAGACCCCACCCTCTACATCGGAGAAAGCCATGTCCCCGTAGACGTTGCAGTGGTGGAGCACCGCTTCTCCTCCCAGGGCCGCGATGGCCTTGTTCCTCAACAAGTCGCTGGTGGCCACCTCCACCTCCGCCCCGAGCCGGTAGCGTCCGACACCGGAGAGGCCCTCGATCTCCAACGCCGCCAATTCGAAGCCCGAATCCTCCCCAGGGAGATCGGAACGAGTGACGACGAAGAGCCCTGAGCCGATGAAGACCGGAATGCCATCCGGATTCCCGGTCCACCGCGGGTCCAGGAAGAGATGGCGCTGGGCGAATTCCAACCCCGAGTGAGCCAACAGCTCAGCCCCGGAGGAATCGCGGAGGTCCCGCGCCACTTGCAGCTGCAGCTGCGCGGAGCTCGAGAAGGTCGTGGCGAGACCTGCCACGAGGGTCGCCAGGACCAGCACCAGGAGGAGGACCATTCCTCGGGAACGCCGTCGATCCCGCCAAGACAGCCCGATGCGACCTGGGGACATGCTGCAACTGCGGAGAGAGGAATCTCCCCGAACTCTCTCAGCGGGCGGCGATCGGGAGACTAAAGCAGGAGTTCCCGCCAAGTTCTGGACGGGGCGCTTCCTCCGCTCGCCCTCATTCCATCTCCTAGTTCCGCAGCCGCTCGAAGGCGATCAGCGCCAGGGCGGTTCCGGCGGCGGCGCCGATGATCGGGTTGTCGGTGTAGCTGCCGTCGGCGTTGCGGGCCTGCAGGGTGACCTCGAGCAGGGGCCGGCGGTACTTCGCGCGCTCCCGCTTGGGCAGCATGGCCACGGCCTTGGCGCAGGTGGCGTAGTCGAACATCAGGTAGTGCGAGCCCTGCGCCTCGGCGCCGGCGTGCATCAGGCCCTTGCCCTGCTCGCGGCTCAGCTCCTCGAGGTGCTCCATGGCGATGTCCAGCCGCTCGCGCAGGTCGTCCAGCTCCTCCCGCTCGCCGAGCACCAGCGCGGTGGCGCACACCGGGCCGCGGCCGGCGGCGCCGGGGCGGCCGTTGCCGACCTCGCGCGGCGGCTGGCCGGGCGAGGTCATGTACTCGAAGGTGCCGTTGGGGTTGCGCATGTCTTCCAGGCACTGCAGCCCGGCGCGGCGCACCGCCGCCGGCACCTCGATGCCGGCGCCCTCGGCCCGCAGCAGCGCGATCACCACCGCCGCGGTGGTGAAGCTGATCGACTGCGGCGCCGGCCGGGCCGCGCCCTCGATCGAGCCGCTCAGGTAGTAGCTCCAGCCGCCCCCCGGCTTCTGCTTGCCGACGAGGTCGGACACCAGCTCCGCCGCCAGGGCGCGCAGCGCCGCCGCGTCGCCGACGCCGGCGTCCAGGCAGTCGACCAGGAAGTCGATCGAGGCCGCCCGGCTCCACGGCGTGTAGTCCATGTAGAAGACCTGCGGCTCGTGCTGGCGCTCGCGCTCGCGCGAGGCGAACAGGAAGGCCAGCGCCCGGTCGACCGCGCCAGCGACCGCGGCGTCCTCGCGGTGGGGGAGCAGAGCGCTGCCGGCCAGGGCGGTGTGGGCGACGGTGAAGACGTCGTCGGTCTCGCGGCGGATCCGGCTCAGGGCCGAGGGGCCGATCCAGGAGCCGTCGGAGAGCTGGTCGGCGAGCAGCCAGGCCAGGGCGTCGGCCTCGGCGCGGGCGGCCGCGGCCACCGCCAGCGGCTGCGCCGGCCGCCAGCCGAACCGGGCGATGCGCGCCGGGTCCTCCCAGGCCAAGTCGGCGCCGAGCGCCTGCTCGAAGAAGGTGCTCTGGAGCAGGGCCGCCGCCTGCCAGGCCCAGCGGCTGTCCGGGTACTCCTCGGCGAGCCCGAGCCACTCCATCTTGCTGCCCTCCAGGTCCTCGAAGTGGAAGCGGCAGCCGCCGAGCAGGAAGCGGGCCTCGGGGACCTGCGGCGAGCCGGGCCGTTCCTCCAGCCAGGCGCGGAGCCTCTGCTCAGCACGCTCGACCTGGCCGCTGCCGATCAGCACCGTCGCCTGCGTCAGGGCCAGCTCGTCCCGGAGCGGCGCGTCCGGGGCCAGCCCCGCGGCGTCGGCGGCAGCCAGGGCGGCGTGGATCTCGGTGAACGCGGCGGCGCTGTCCAGCTGTCGCCGGTGCCATTTCGCCCGCGCCAGGGCCGCCGCCGCGCCCTCGCCCTCCGGCCGGCCGTCGTCGAAGGCGACGCCGCCGGCCTCCAATCCGCGCAGCAGGGCCGCATACAGGGTCAGGCTCTGCAGCAGCGAGTCCTCGGCCAGGATGTCGCCGTCGGCGTCGGCCACCAGCACCCCCTGGCCGAAGGTGGAGCCGCCCATGCCGTAGACCTCGGCGGAGCGGAAGGGCGCCTCGGTCTGCCGCGTCAGCCGCAGCGGCACGAAGTGCTCCTGGCCGAGGGCGACGATGTCCGGGTCCATCAGCGGCCCGGAGATCACCGAATCGCTCATGTCGAAGCCCGGGTAGAAGCGGGCGTAGAGCAGCACCAGCTTGCCCTCGGCGCGGGCGCGGGCGGCGGCCGTCTTCCAGTCCGGCGCCCAGTCCCACTCGCTGCCGCAGCGGGAAGCCAGCCGCTGCAGCTTCCGGCGGTCGGCCGGCTCGCCGCTGAGCGGCAGGAAGCGGAAGCTGTCCAAGGCGCGGGCGAAGGCGGCCTCGTGCTCGGCGAAGGTCCCGGCCGGCGCGTGCCCCTGCACCGTGTAGCGGTAGCCCTGCTCGGCCAGCGTGTACTGGCGCACGCGGTAGCGCACGCCCGCGGAGTCGGTGTCGAGGGCGAAGCCGGGCGCTTCCCGGCCGGCCACGCTCCGCACCACCTCCTCGACGTCGTGGTACTGCGCCTGGCCCTCGATCGAGGCGAGGACCGCGTCGCGGTAGGCGGCCGGGTCCTCGGGCGGGCCGTTCGGGCTGACGCGCACGGTCAGGGCCGCCAGGCCGCCGCTCTCGGGCGCCGACAGGACGAGCGTGTAGCCGCCGCCGTCCGGGTCGCCGGTCTCCTGCAGCGACCAGCCGGCGCCGGGGGCGTCGATGGCGAAGCCGGCCGCGGGCCGCTCGTGAGTGGCGGCCGGGTCCGGGGTCGCCTGGGGGAGAACAAGGCCGATGAAAAGAGCCAGCAGTGCGCAGGGGGGCATGGGACCTCCGGGGTTGGGCTAGGCTACCTCAAGGAGAGGTCCCCACTGTCCTGGAACGTGCCCATGATTCCGTCTCGACGTTGGTTGCTCTTGGCGTTCGCGTGTCTCGCCCTTATTGGCATGTTGGCAGCGGTCAGCGCTGTCTGGAGCGGCCGCTCCTACGAACAGGAAGCTGGGCGGCTCTGGGAGCGGGTGGAAGCGGAGTTGGCGAGACTGCCCGATCTCGGCACGGTCGATTCGTCATTCCTGGCCCCGATGGCCGGAGAGGAGGACCTCCTCGCCTGGGCAGAATCGCCCCCTGGGACTCGGGAGACCATGGTTCGAGGTCTCGATGGGGATTCTCTCCCGTTGGTGGCCTTCGACAATTACGAGCATCTGCTCGCGATCTCCCGATCTCCCTCCCTCACTCCGGCCGAGATCCACTGTCTGGAGCGCGCGTCGGCCGAGTACCGGCAGTGGAGGAGCCCGATGGCTTTTCTCTTCGCCAACAGTCTGGCCAGGGAGCTTCGCCACGCTGCCAGGGGAGGCGCAATGGATGCAGGCCTCCTCCATGGCGACCGGATCCTGCCCAGGCTCGAAGAGGTCCGAGCCGTGTTCCTGGTGATTGCCGTCACCATGGCGGAGCGGGTCCGGGAAGAGATCCAGTCGGTCGACTCATCCGTGGCCAGGCGCCTCCTGGAGGAGGACTACCACCGCCTTCGGCTCGTCCTCGCCGAAGGCGCGCTCGCGGCAGCGGAAGCAGAGACTTGGGAGGCCTTGGTCTCGGCCTTGCAGAAGCAAGAGGCACGGCGCCGAACCCTGATCCGGGAGGTTTCCTTCTTGCAACGGCTGTGGGATCGGCCCACCTTCCTCGATCTCGTCCTGAGTTACACGGAGATCATCGAGAAACTCCGCGCAGAGGCTCGTGCCTGGGATCGGATGGCTCAGTGGGCGAAGGCCGAGCCTGGCGACTGACCGGCGCCCCCCTTGCTAGCATGAACGGAACATGCTGCTCTCCGCGTTCCTGCTCGCGGTCGCGGTCCAAAGCCCCGCCACCCCCG
>JACNJP010000511.1 GCA_014382465.1 Planctomycetota bacterium | reverse complement strand
GTGCGCGGGGCCTTCCTGGGGGCGGCGCGGCCGGCCGACGGCGGCCCCGCGGTGCGGGTGACGGTCCCCCCCGACTACCTCACAGGGATGGAGAATGGCGCGGTGGCGGCCCCCCGGCGGGAGCTGAACCGCGCCCGCTACTCGGTGGCGATGGCCGAGAACGGCCCGCTGTTGAACCGCATGGTCGAGGTCCGGCGCCAGATCGCCAGCCTGCTCGGCTACGCCAGCTGGGCCGACTATCAGATCGAGCCGCGCATGGCGAAGACCGGCGACCGCGCCATCGCCTTCGCCGAGGACCTGGTGGCCGGCCTGCAGCCGAAGTTCGAGGCCGAGGTCGAGGAGCTGCGACTACTCAAGGCGGCCGAGACCGGCGATCCCGACGCCCGGATCCTGTGGTGGGACTTCCGCTACTACCAGAACCAGCTGATGAAGAGCCGCTACAGCGTCGACGCCGAGGCGCTGCGGGTCTACTTCGAGCTCGACCGCGTGCTCGACGGCATGTTCGACATCTACCAGACCATCTTCGGGCTGGAGTTCACCGAGCTCGATCCGGGTTATCTGTGGGTCTGGGACCTGCGGGCCTTCTGCGTCACCGACGCTGCCAGCGGCGAGCCGCTCGGCGTCTTCTACCTCGACCTGTTCCCGCGCGAGGGCAAGTACAACCACTTCGCCCAGTTCGACGTCATCGGCGGCAAGCGGCTGGCCGACGGCCGCTACCGCCGGCCGGTCGCGGCGCTGGTGTGCAACTTCACGCCGGGGGTGGGGGACCAGCCCTCGTTGATGTCGCACGAGGAGGTCGAGACCATCTTCCACGAGTTCGGCCACGCCATGCACACCATCCTGACGCGGGCCGAGTTCCACCAGGCCGCCGGCGCCAACGTCGCCCGCGACTTCGTCGAGGCGCCGTCGCAGATGCTCGAGAACTGGTGCTGGGACCCCGAGGTGCTGCAGCGCTTCGCCGTCGATTGGCGCGACCCGTCGAAGCGGTTGCCGGCGGCGACCATCGCCCGCATGCGCGAGGCCGACCTGGCGACCAAGGCGGTCTACTACCGGCGCCAGATGGCCCTGGCCCTGACCGACCTGCGGCTGCACGTCGCCGCGCCGGGCGCGGACGCCGCCGCCATCGGCAACGCTGTCAACGCGGCGGTGCTCTTCGACCCGCCGGAGGGGACCAACTTCTGCGCCTACTGGGGCCACCTGACCGGCTACGACGCCGGCTACTACGGCTACGGCTGGGCCGACGCCATCGCCGCCGACCTGGCGACCGCCTTCGAGGGGGGCCGCGGCGGAGAACCGCGCGTCGCGGCGGGCACGCGGCTGGGCGGAGAGGCATCGGCGGGGCACGCCACGCGCGACGCAGAGGAGTAGACCCGCCGCTGCCTCGGGCGCGGGCGCTCCACCGGAGCATTCCCGCGAACCCTCGGCGTCGACTCAGGCGCGCCAGCGCTGGAATTGCGACCCGGTCTCAATAGGGTTAGGGTGGTGGAGCGGGCAGCCGCCCGCTCCACCCCATGAAGTCCACCGCCCGCCTCTGCACCCTCCTCGTCCTGATGCTGGCCGCCGGCGACCTCCCGGGCCAGCGGTTGGCCACCGAGTTCGTCGTCGACGGCTTGGTGCAGCCGGTCTTCCTGACCGCGCCCGGCGGCGACCTCGACCGCCTGTTCGTGATCGAGGAGAACGTCGGCCGGGTCCGGATCATCAAGAACGGGGTCCTGCTGGCGGCGCCCTTCCTCGACCTCGGCGCGCAGATCAGCTTCAGCGGCGAGCGCGGCCTCCTCGGCATGGCCTTCCACCCCGACTACGCCCACAACGGCCTGTTCTTCCTCAACTACACCGACCCCGCGGGCACCACCACCGTCTCCCGCTGGTCGGTGTCGGCGGCCGATCCGGACCTCGCCGACCCCGCCAGCGAGTCGCTGGTCTTGACGGTCCCCCAGCCCTTCTCCAACCACAACGGCGGCATGATCGCCTTCGGGCCCAACGACGGTTACCTGTACGTCGGCTTGGGGGACGGCGGCTCGGGGTCGGACCCCTTCGGCAACGGGCAGAGCGGCTCGACCCCGCTCGGCAAGATGCTGCGGCTCGACGTCGACGGCGGCACGCCCTACGCCATCCCGCCCGACAACCCCTTCGTCGGCCCGGGCGACCCGCTGGACGAGATCTGGGCGCTCGGCCTGCGCAACCCGTGGCGCTTCGACTTCGACCCCGCCACCGGGGACCTGTGGATCGCCGACGTCGGCCAGAGCGGCCGCGAGGAGATCGACTTCCAGCCCGGGGACAGCCCCGGCGGCGAGAACTACGGCTGGAGCATCATGGAGGGCGTCAACTGCTTCAACCCGGCGAGCGGCTGCAACACCGCCGGGCTGACTCTCCCGATCTACGACTACGAGTACGACGTCTTCGCCCTGCGCATCTGCGTCATCGGCGGCTGCGTCTACCGCGGCAGCGCGATCCCCGGGCTCGACGGCGCCTTCTTCTTCGCCGACTGGGGCAGCGGCCAGGTCTGGACCCTCCGCCAGAGCGGCGGCGCGGCCGGCCAGCTGCTGGAGCGGACCCTCGAGCTGGCCCCCGGTGGCGGCCGGGACCTGCGCAAGATCGCCTCCTTCGGCCGCGGCGGGGACGGCGAGCTCTACGTCCTCGACCGGGTCGACGGCGAGGTGTTCCGCATCGTCGGGGACCTCATGAGCCTGGCGGTCCCGCCGCTGTTCGCCGGCCAGCAGGCCGCCATCGCCTTGACCGAGGCCTCGGCCAACGCGCGAGTGTTCCTCACCTACAGCCTCAGCGGGGTGGGCGTGACCACCGTCCCGACCCTCGGGGTCTCGCTCGGGATCGAGCGCGCCAAGCTGGCCAGCTCCGGCCGGGCCGACGCCGCCGGGTCGTTCCTGTTCTCGGAGGTCCTGCCGCTCCAGGCCGCCGGCCGGACGGTGTGGATCCAGGCCATCGAGGCCGGGAACAGCTCCAACGTCGTGCAAGCGGTGGTCGGCTGACCGCCTCAGCGAACCGCCGCCGCCCGCTGGTCCTCGATCGGCGTCCAGCCCTCCGGCGGCGCCTCGCCCAGCAACTCGTACCAGAAGCGTGAGGGCGTGGTGGCGCTGCGCCGGCCGAAGCGGGCCCGCTCGGCGGCGTAGCTGACCGTCAGGTGCTCCCGGGCGCGGGTGACGCCGACGTACATCAGCCGCCGCTCCTCGTCGACGCCGCCCTCGGCGACCGCCCGGGAGTGAGGCAGGATGCCCTCCTCCAGCCCGACCAGGTAGACGCGCGGGAACTCGAGGCCCTTGGCGGCGTGCAGGGTCATCAGGGCGACCGCGTCCTGGTCCTGGCCGTCGTCGTCCTGCTGGTCGGCGGCGTTCAGGGCCAGCTCCTCGAGGAAGCCCGCCAGGCTCGGCTTGCCGGAGCGGCGGGCGTAGTTCTCGGCGAAGTTGTAAAGCTCCTCGACCGCCGCCCAGCGGACCTGGCGGGTCTGTGGGTCGGGGTAGCAGCGCTCGACCTCCTGCTGGTAGCCGACCCGCCCGACCATCTCCTTCAGCGTCTCCACCAGCCGCTTGCCGCCGCGGCGGCGGCCGAGCTCGGCGAGGGTCTCGAGGAGCTCGACCACGGCCTTCTTGGCGGCCGCCGGCACCTTCTCGATCTCCTCGGCGCGGGCGAAGGCGTGGTTGGCGCTGAGCCCGCGCTCGGTGGCCCAGGCCAGCACCCGCTCGACGCTGGTCTTGCCGACCCCGCGCGGCGGGCAGTTCAGGATCCGCAGCAGCGAGGACTCATCGTCGGGGTTGGCGACCAGCTTGAGGTAGGCCAGCAGGTCGCGGATCTCCTTGCGGTCGAAGAAGCTCATGCCGCCGACCAGGCGGTAGGGGACCCCGGCCGCCCGCAGCCGGGCCTCGAAGGCGCGCGGCTGGACCTGGGTGCGGACCAGGATGGCGACGTCCCTCCAGGCGGCGTCGCCGCGCCGCACCAGGAAGCCGATCTCGCTGGCGATGAAGTCGGCCTCGTCCTCCTCGTCGCGGGCCTCGAAGGTGCAGACCGGTTGTCCCGGCCCGGCGTGGGCCCGCAGCTCCTTGGGGTGGCGGCCGATGTTGTGGGCGATGACCCGGTTGGCGGCCTCGAGGATGTCCTTGGTGGACCGGTAGTTGGTCTCGAGCCGCACCACCTCCGCCCCCGGGAAGTCCTTGGCGAAGCCGAGGATCTTGCGCACGTCGGCGCCCCGCCAGGAGTAGATCGACTGGTCGTCGTCGCCGACCACGCACAGGTTGCGGTGCTCCTGGCAGATCAGGCGCACGATCTCGTATTGCGGGCCGTTGGTGTCCTGGTACTCGTCGACCAGCACATACTGCCAGCGCTCGCGGAACGAGCGCAGCGCCCGCGGATGCTCCTGCAAGAGCTTCAGCGTCTGCAGCAGCAGGTCGTCGAAGTCGAGCATGCGCTGGCGGCGCAGGGCGGCGTCGTAGCGCTCCCAGACCGCGCACACCAGCTCCTCGTCGCCGCCGGAGCGCTCCAGCAGCTCGGACTGGCTCAGGAGCTGGTTCTTGGCCAGGCTGATGCGCGACTGGACCAACCCGGGGTGGAGGGTCTTCTCCGGGATCCGCAGCTCGCGCATCGCCGCCTTGACCGCCGACTGCTGGTCGGAGGCGTCGCAGATCGAGAAGCCCTTGGAGAAACCGAGCTTGTCGGCGTGCTGCCGCAGCCGCCGAACGCAGAAGGCGTGGAAGGTGCCGACCGACAGCCGCTCGGCGTCGGCCTTGCCCACCAGGGCGGCGATCCGCTCCTTCATCTCGGTGGCCGCCTTGTTGGTGAAGGTCACCGCCAGGACCGACTCCGGTTCGATGAAGCGGGCCAGCATGTGGGCGATGCGGTAAGTGATCACGCGCGTCTTGCCGGTGCCGGCGCCGGCCAGCACCAGGAGCGGCCCTTCGAGGGTCTCGGCGGCGCGGCGTTGCTCGGGATTCAGCCCGGCCAGGAGTTCTTCAGGCGACGGCGGCATGGCGGGGCCGGGCAGGATAGCGGCGGCAGCCGGGCGTCCGGCGCCCTTCCGGGCTAGAATCGGCGCCCCAGCCGGCCCTCATGCGATACCTCCCCGCCCACGCACTCCTCGGCTTCCTGGTCCTGCTCGCCGCACCGCTGGCCGCGACGGACTACCACGTCGCCACCACTGGCAACGACCTCAGCGGCGACGGCTCGGCGGCCAAGCCCTGGCGCAGCGTCACCCGCGGCATGCTCGCCGCCGGCGCCGGCGACCGCATCCTGGTCGAGGCCGGCACCTACGACTCCTTCCACGGCGAGAGCTTCCCGCTGGTGGTCAAGAGCGGCGTGACGGTGCTGGGCTCCTTGACCGGCATCACCACCATCGACGGCGCCGGCGTGTTCGTGCCGCTGATGGTGGTCACCGACCACACCGAGCCGACCGTCCTCCAGCGGCTGCGCTTCGACGGCGAGGTCAACATCATCGAGGTCTTCGGCAATCCGGTCGACCTCCAGGTGCTCGACTGCGTCTTCCTCGGCGGCCGCAAGGCGCTCAACCACAGCGCCGCCGGCGGGCCGGCGGCCCTGACCTTCGACCGCAACGTCGTCCAGGGCATGGACGAGGACGGCCTGAATTGGGAGGCCAGCGACGCCGCGGCGAGCACCCACCTGCTCCTGATCCGCGACAACCGGCTCCAGGGCAAGGCGCTGTCGCTGCACGGGGTCCGGGTCGCCGCCTCCGGCGAGGTCGCCGTCCAGCTAGACCTGAGCCGCAACAACATCGACAAGTACGGCGTCGGCTTCGCCGCCTCGGTCTCCGCCTCGACCTCGTCCGCCAGCATCGACGGCCTGGTGGCTGGCAACGAGCTCCTCAAGTGCGACGACCAGGGCATGCTGATCCAGCTCACCGCCTCCGGAGTGGCGCCGTCGGCGGCCACCTTCGGCGCCGTCCTGCGCCACAATGCGGCGACCAAGAACGGCAAGGAGGGCGCCCGCCTCAGCCTCACCGCCTCCGGCTCGGGCAACCAGGCCATCCTCGACTCGGACGTCTACGGCAACAGCTTCGTCGACAACGACGGCAGCGGCTTCTACCTCTCGGACACCGAGATCGGCGGCGGCTCCTGCTCCGCCATCCCCGACCTCGGCGGCGGCGGCGGCTCGTGGGGAGGCAACACCTTCTCCCTCAACGACAACCGCTACTCCACCGGCGTCGAGTACGACCTGCGGCTGGAGTCCGGCGACGACGTGCCGGCGCTCCACAACTGGTGGGGCAGCGCCGACCCCCTGCTGATCGAGACCCGGATCTTCCACCAGGTGGACGACCCCTCGAAGGGGCGGGTGGATTTCCGCCGACTCCGGGGCGGGCCGCTGGACTTCACCGTGACGCCCCACCGGGTCCGCGGGGACGGCGGCCAGCGCGTCACCGCGGTCGCCGGGCCGGGCAGCGTCTTCGTCGAGCGCGCGGGGGTCACGCCGCTGTCGATCGTCGCCGGCGCGCGCCTGATCCTCGACTTCCAGGTGACCGCCGACGGCAAGCGCGCCAGCTTCGTCCTGCCCGGCCTGCGCTCCGAGGGGCTGAGCGCGCCGTTGACGATCACCGACCCGGCGGGGCACAGCGGCGCCTTCGAGCTCGAGCTGGCCGGGGACAGCCAGGGCGGCGGCTTCTGCTTCGTCGCCACCGCCGCCTACGGCGACTACGACGCCCAGGAGGTCCGGGTCCTGCGCCGCTGGCGCGACCAGCACCTGCTGTCGAACCCGGCCGGGCGGGCCTTCGTCGACGCCTACTACCGCTGGTCGCCGC
>JACNJP010000145.1 GCA_014382465.1 Planctomycetota bacterium | reverse complement strand
GGGCGCCGAATTCGGGCTGCTGGAGCTCCGCCCCCCCGGCCCGCCCCAGGCGGAAGCCCCCGCCCCGGGGGCCCCCGGCGACCGCCGGGCACCCCGAGGCCACCCCGCGCTCGACCACGAAGCCGACCGCCAGGATCAGCAGGATGCCGGGCACCGCCGCGACCACCCCGCTGAGCCACACCAGCGCTTCGTCGGCCCAGCCGCGGTGCCAGCCGGCGAGCAGGCCGAGCGCCGCGCCGACGACCACCGCCAGGCCGGCGGCCATGCCGCCGACCACCAGCGCGATCCAGGTGCCCTGCAGCACCCGCGCCAGGACGTCGCGGCCGAGGTGGTCGGTGCCGAGCAGGCCGGCGGCGCCCGGCGGCAGCGACTCGAAGCCGTCGCGCATCTCGGCCCAGCCGCCGCCGATCCAGCCGGCCGCCGCGGCCAGGCCGACCACCAGGTAGGCGGCCAGCAGCAGCCGCAAGGCCTTGCGGCTCAAACCGCCCTCCGGACCCTGGGGTCAGCCAAGGCGTAGGCCAGGTCGGTCAGCCACTGGGCCGCCAGGTAGAGCAGCGCGAACAGGAAGGTGGTGGCCCGGATCACCTGCTGGTCGTTGTCGAGCACCGCCCGGACGGTCCAGTCGCCCAGCCCGGGGATGCCGAAGAAGCGCTCGAGCAGCAGCGAGCCGAGCATCAGGAAGGGCAGCGAGACCACCACCTGGGTCAGCAGCGGCAGCAGCAGGTTCGGCAGCAGGTGACGCCGCAGCGCCGCGCCGCGCCCGAGGCCCTTGGCGCGCGCGGTGCGCAGATAAGGCCGGCCGCTCTCCTCGATCGCCGCCGCGCGATAGAAGCGCAGCTCCGGTCCGAAGCCGACCACGATCCAGATCAGCACCGGCAGCGCCAGGTAGGCCGCGTAGGGCGGCTCCCAGCCGTGGACCGGGAACCAGGCGAGGCCGCCGCCGAGCCAGCGCTGCAGCAGCATGACCCACACCAGCGAGCTCACCGACATGGCGCCGACGCTGAGCCAGGCCAGCAGCCGGTCGAACCAGCCGCCGCGAGCGGCGCACAGCAGCGCCGTCGCCAGGGCCAGCGCGGTCGTCAGCAGGAAGGCCGGCAGGGCCAGCGCCAGCGAGCGCCGGCCGCGCAGCCACAGCTCCTGGGCCACCGGCCGGTCGTCGCGGGTGCGGCCGAAGTCGAAGCGCAGCAGGGCGCTGGTCTGGCGCAGGAAGTGGCGCCAGGCCGGCGACGCCTCCGCCCAGCCCAGGGCGAGCGGGCCGCGGCTGTCGAGCACCGCGCGTCCGCCCCGCAGCGCGGCGGCCAGGCCGCTGGCCGGCAGCTCCGGGTCGGCGGCCTCGGCGCCCAACGCCCAGGGCGGCGGCAGCGGCAGCAGCTCCGCCAGCTGGCCCACGCGCCGGTCCTCGAGGCCGACCCAGCCGAGCTCGGCGCCGCGGACGTCGCGCAGCAGCAGCCGCTCGCCGTCCGACTCGAGCGTGAAGCGCGCCGCCGGACCGCGCAGCTCCAGGCGCACCGCCCCGGGCTGGTAGCGCGTGAACTGGCCCAGCCGCTCGCGGGCGCGGCCGATGGCGTCGGCGTCGGCGTGCTTGCCGGCCTCGCGCAGCGCCGGGTCGCCGAGCAGGCCGCTGTCGAACAGCAGGAACAGCAGCAGGCTGACACCGACCGCCAGGGAGAACGCGCTGAGCAGGCGGGCCAGCGCGAGCCGGATCACCCGCGGCTCTCGACCACGAAGTACTTGCAGGGGAACAGGTCGAAAGGATTGACCTCGACGTTCTTCAGCCAGGGCTGCAGCAGCAGGAAGCCGCGCCGGTGGTCCACCGGCACCACCGGCAGCTCCTGGTCCAGCACCAGCACCATCTCGCGCGCCAGCTCCATCCGCCGCGGCCCGGGGCCGAGGCCGCGGAATTCCTCGAACAGGGCGTCGAAGGCCGGCGAGCGCAGGTTGGCGCGGTTGATCCCGCCGCCGGCGTTGCCGCTGTAGAAGACCTCGAGCAGGTTGGCGGCGTCCGGCCAGTCGAGCGCCCAGGACCAGAAGAACAGCTGGGCCCGGCCGCCGCGGGTCTTGGCCGAGTACTCGGCCGGCGAATTGGCGGTGGCGCGGCAGCGGACGCCGATCTGCTTCAACCCCTCCACGACCATGTCGCGGAGGTCGGCGGTGCCCTGGTCGGTGCCGGAGAGCTCGAGCTGGAGCTCGGGCAGGCCGTCGCCGCCCGGCCAGCCGGCCTCCGCGAGCAGCCGGCGGGCCAGCTCCGGGTCGTGGCGGCGCCAGGCGGACTCCGGCAGGCCGGCCGACTCGGCCACCGAGGGCGGCAGGTAGCGGGTCGCCGGGCTGCCCCAGGTCCGCTCGCGGATGTCGCGGTGCCAGCGCTCGTAGGGGAAGGACAGGGCGATCGCCCGGCGCAGCAGCCGGCGCCGCTGGTTGCCGGCGTCGTCGCCGGGCAGGTCGCCGATCACCGGATCGTCGAGATTGAGCACCAGCATCGACAGGTCGGGGGTCTCGGTGACCGCCAGCCGGACGCCGCGCGCGCGCAGCTCGGCGCTGGGGCGGTCGCCGTCGACCATCCGGGCGAAGGAGTCCTGCACCGGCGGCAGGCGGTCGATCTGGCCCTGCTCGAACAGCAGCGCGCGGGTCGAGCCCTCCAGCACCGCCTGGAAGCGCAGCTCGTCGATGTGCGGCAGCGGGCCGTGCTCGTCCTCGACGGTCCGCCACCCCGGCACCCGGCGGAACACGGCCCGGCTGCGCGGCAGCCACTCGGCCAGGGAGTAGGGGCCGCTGCCCACCGGATGGTCGCGCAGGCCGCGGTCCGGGTGGGCGAAGGCCTCGCGCGGGGTCACCACGCAGTAGGGCGAGGCCAGCCGCATCAGCAGGTCCGGCGCGGGCCGCCGGAGGCGCAGGACCACGGTGGCCTCATCCGGCGCCCGGAGCCCCGGCAGCCCGGCGCCGTCGCGGGCCGCCGCCAGGGCCGCCTCGGCTTCCTCAGCTCCCTTCGCGGCCCGCTCCCGGAACTCGTCCAGGCCTTCCAGCAGGCCCTCGAGCGCGAACCAGCCCTGGGCGCCGAGGCGCGGGTCGGCGAGCCGCAGGAAGGAATCGACCACGTCCCGCGCCACCACCGGCCGCCGCCGCCCGGGCCACAGCGGCGGCTCGTGCGGGTCGTAGAAGCTCAGGTCCGGGCGCAGGCGGAAGCGCCACTCGAGGCCGTCCTCGGACACCTCCCAGCGCTCCGCCAGCAGGCCGACGAACTCGTCGGTGCGGCCGTGGTAGCGGTACTCGACCAGGCCCTCGTAGACCTGCCGCTGCAGCACCTGGTGGGAGGTCGACCAGGCCTCCAGCGGATCGAAGTCGGCGAGCTCCTCGGCCAGGGCGAAGCTGGCGAAGCTGGGGGCGGCGGCTCCCTCCCGCTGGCACGAGGCCGACGCGGCGGCCAGCGGCAAGACCGCCAGCAGGACCAGGCGCCGGGCGGCCGCGCTCACGCCTCCTCGATCTGCTCGGCAACCACCCCGAGGTGTCGGTCGCCGACGCGAGCCGCCAGCAGGGTGACGCGCCGCGAGCCGAAGCTCTTGGGCAGGAGGCGCTGCTCCAGGGTCAGCGGACGCTCGGCGATGCCGCGCTTGCGCACCTGCATGCTGCCGACCTCGAGCTCGCGCAGCACCTTGCGCATCTTGCGCGGGTCGAGGGTCTCGACCGCCAGCACCCGGAAGGTGTCGAGGAAGGGGGAGAACACCGCGGCGTCGCCCGTCAGGTAGGCGATCTCGGGGTCGAGGGTGTGGAGCTTCATCTGGGCGGCGAAGGCGCCCAGCAGGCCGGCGTGGACCAGGGCCGGATCCGGGTCGTAGAAGTAGCCGCCGAAGTCCCCGACCTCGGCCTGGCCGTGCTCGGGGCCGGCGTAGCTCTCGCCGGCCGGCAGCGCGGTGGCGCGGCGCTGCTGGCCGCTCGCCAGGCAGCCGTACCAGAACATGGTCTCCTTGGCCTCGCCCTTGAGCGAGATCACCTCGATCTCGTCCGGCTCCGGGTAGAGCTCCAGCAGGGTGTCGATGTAGACCGCGGGCGACAGCTTGACGCCGGCGCCGGGGCGCCCCTCGAGCAGCTTGGCGACCTTCTCCGGGTTCGGCGACCAGTCCTCGGGGCTCATGATGCGGCGGCTGCCGCGGCGCCGCGAGGGGTCGAGGTAGAGCGCGCCGGGGCCGATCTCCTCGGGGTTCTCGCTGCAGTCCAGCTCTCGGAAGTCGAGGCCTTCGGCGCCGTAGACCTTGGCGTTGACCTCGGAGAAGTGCACGGCGCTGGGCTCTTTGTCCGACAGGTGGACCTTGATGCCGAGCCGGGCCATGGAGATGGCGTCGCTGCCGATGCCGCAGCAGGGATCCCAGACCTCGGTGATCCCGGCGTCGAGGTAGCGCCGGGCGCGGTAGTCGGCGACCGCCTCCGAGGAGGACTGCTGGAGCTGCTCCTTGGTGAAGAACATGTCCATGCCGCGGGAGAACTTGGTGGTGGCGCGCCGCCGCAGGGCCCGCAGCTCGCCCAAGGCTTCGGCGATCTTCTTGGGGAACAGCCCGCGGAAGGACTCCTGGATGGCGAGGGGATCGTCGCCGAGATTACGGAAGAGCAGCAGGGTGTCCTGCGCCTCCTCGGAGGTCAGGACCTTGGCAGTCTTCAGATCGATCTTCATGGGGGGTGGTGGGACCGCGAGGATTGTAAGAATAGTGCCACCAAAGGCCTGCGTTTCCGGTTCCGTCTCCGGATGGTGCGTTGACCGGGCCCGGCGCCGGCCGAGAATGGGCCTTCCGCGGCCGTTCTCGCCGCCTTCCCCATGTACCTGCAGCACCGCCAGGCCTTCCTCGACCGTCTCGAAGACGGGGACCTCGCGCTCTTTCCGGGCGCCGGCCACGTGATCCGCAACCACGACGTCGAGTACCCCTTCCGCCAGCAGTCGGACTACCTCTACCTCAGCGGCCACCAGGAAGCCGACGGCCTGCTGATGCTGGCCAAGGGCATCGAGGGCCTGCCGGAGGCGGCCCTGTTTCTGCTGCCGCGGGACCCCGAGCGCGAGACCTGGACCGGCATCCGGCTGGGCCCCGAGGGGGCGATGGCGCAGCTCGGCTTCGAGCAGGCCTGGCCGGTCGAGGAGCTGCCCAAGCGCGTCACCGAGGCGATCCACGCCGCGGAGCGCCTGTGGTACCGGGTCGGCGAGCACCCCCGGACCGACAAACTGGTCGGGGAGGTCCTGACCGCCGCCCGCAACAAGTCGCGCCTCGGCATCCACCCGCCGGCGGCGCTCATGGACCCGACCCGGGTGCTGCACGAGCAGCGCCTGCACAAGGGCGAGGACGAGCTCCAGCTCATGCGCAAGGCGGCCGCGGTCAGCGCCGAGGCCCACCTGCTGGCCATGGCCCAGGCCGCCCCGGGGGTGGGGGAGTGGGAGCTCGAGGCCCTGCTCGACTACACCTTCCGCCGCAACGGCGGACGGGGCTGGGCCTACCCGTCGATCGTCGCCGGCGGCGCTAGCGCCTGCGTGCTCCACTACACCAGCAACGGCGCCCGGCTGCGCGACGGCGACCTGGTCCTGATCGACGCCGGGGCCGAATTCGACGGCTACGCCGCCGACATCACCCGCAGCTTCCCGGTCAACGGCCGCTTCAGCGAGGTCCAGCGGCGGGTCTACGAGATCGTGCTGGCGGCCGAGAAGGCCTCGATCGAGAAATGTGTGCCCGGTCAGCCGTGGGCGGGCGTACACGACGCCTCGGTCCGGGTCCTCGGCGAAGGTCTGCGGGAGCTCGGCGTCCTGGAGCAGCCGCTCGACGAGATCGTCGAGAAGGAGCTCTACAAGCCCTGGTACATGCACAACACCTCGCACTGGCTGGGCCTGGACGTCCACGACGCCGGCTCCTACACCCACGGCAAGCAGCCGCGGCCGCTGGAGCAGGGCATGTGCCTGACGGTCGAGCCGGGACTCTACTTCCCGGCCGGCGACGAGCGCCTGCCGGCGGCCCTCCGCGGCATCGGCGTCCGCATCGAGGACGACGTGCTGATCACCGCCGGCGGCCACGAGGTGCTCACCTCCGCCACCCCCAAGGAGGTCGCCGACGTCGAGGCGGCCTGCGCCGCCGCGCGGATCATGCCGCCGCGGCTCGACACCGAACTGGTGCAATCATGACCGAACGAGAGATCGCGCTCGAGCTGAGCGGAGTGACGAAGATGTACGGCGACTTCACCGCCGTCGACGACGTCAGCCTGGTGGTGCCGAAGGGGTCGATCTACGGCTTCCTCGGCCCCAACGGCGCCGGCAAGACCACCACCATCCGGATGATCCTCGACATCGTCCGCCCGACCCGCGGCAAGCTGACCATCCTCGGCCGGCCGAGCGCGCTCGAGGTGCGCGAACGCATCGGCTACCTGCCGGAGGAGAAGGGTCTCTACAAGAAGATGAAGGCGGTCGCGACCGTGGCCTACTTCGCCTCCTTGAAGGGCATCGGCCGCAAGCAGGCCAAGAAGCGCGCCTACGAGCTGCTGGAGCGCTACGGCCTCAAGGACTTCGCCGAGGCCAAGACCGAGGCGCTGTCGAAGGGCATGCAGCAGAAGGTCCAGGTGCTGGCCTCGATCGCCCACGACCCCGAGCTGGTGCGCCTGGACGAGCCCTTCTCGGGGCTCGACCCGGTCAACCACGAGGCCATCGCGGAGGTCATCCGCGACATGAGCGCGGCCGGCGCCACGATCCGGTTCTCGACCCACGTCCTGCCGCACGCCCAGCACAGCTGCCACCCCCTCCTTCTGCACGCCCAGGGCCC
>JACNJP010000258.1 GCA_014382465.1 Planctomycetota bacterium | reverse complement strand
GTGGGCCTGCCTGCGCCAGCGGCCCTACGAGCTGGTCGCCAACTCGGCCGAGGACCCGCGCTCGATCTTCGTCACGGCGATGGACACCCGGCCGCTGGCGCCGCCGCCGCTGGCCCTCCTCGAGGGCCGGGAGGCCCACTTCCGGGCCGGCCTGGTGGCCTTGACCAAGCTGAGCTCCGGCCGGGTCCGGCTGTGCACCGCCGCCGGCGAGGACTGGGGCGCCTTCCTGGTCGACGGCGTCGAGCGCACCGGCTTCCAGGGCAAGCACCCGGCCGGCAACGCCGGGGTCCACATCAACGCCCTCGACCCGGTCGGGCCGGGGCGCACCGTCTGGCACGTCGGCTACCAGGACCTGGCCGACATGGGCGAATTCCTCACCACCGGGCGGATCCCGGTGGCCCGCGTGGTGGCCCTGGTCGGCCCCGCAGTGACCCAGCCGGCGCTGCTCCGGACCCGCCGGGGCGCCTCGACCGCCGACCTCACCGCCGGCCGGATCGAGGCCGCCGAGCCGCGGCTGATCTCGGGCTCGGTGCTCGGCGGCTGGACCGCCAAGCCGGGCAGCCCCTACGGCTACCTCGGCCGCTACGACAACATGCTGAGCGTCATCGAGGACGCTCCCCAGCGCGACTTCCTCGGCTGGCTGAAGCCCTTCGGCAGCCGCCACACCTTCACCAACACCGCGCTGGCCAAATTCGTCCGGCGCCGCTTCGTCTTCGACAGCGACATCAACGGCGGCGACCGCGCCATCGTGCCGATCGGCTCCTACGACCAGGTCCTGCCGATGGACATCCTGGCCACGCCGCTGATCAAGGCCCTCGCCAGCCACGACCTCGAGGGGGCCGAGAAGCTCGGCGTGCTCGAGCTCGCGGAGGAGGACCTGGCGCTGTGCGAGTACGTCTGCCCGTCGAAGATCCGCGTCACCACGCTGCTGCGTGAGATGCTCGACCGCATCCAGAAGGAGGGCTGAGGAGAATGTCATTCCTGCGCAAGCAGCTCGACAAACTGGAGCCCCTGTTCCACAAGGGCGGCAAGCTCGAGAAGCTCTTCCCGCTGTTCGAGGCCGCCGACAGCTTCCTCTACACGCCCGGGCTGCGGACCACCAACGGACCGCACGTCCGCGACGGCATCGACCTCAAGCGGACCATGATGACCGTGGTGTGGGCGCTGGTGCCCTGCACCCTGTTCGCGATGTGGAACGTCGGCAACCAGGCGGCGCTGGCCGCCGGCGAGACGGTCGGCGTGGCCGAGGCCTTCCTCGCCGGTCTGTGGATGTTCCTGCCGCTCTACCTGGTCACGATGGCGGTCGGCGGCGGCATCGAGACCCTGTTCTCGGTGATCC
Source organism: Planctomycetota bacterium (assembly GCA_014382465.1). Taxonomy (GTDB): domain Bacteria; phylum Planctomycetota; class UBA1135; order UBA1135; family UBA1135; genus J029. The sequence goes on along the minus strand of JACNJP010000258.1, from coordinate 5,458 downwards.
GCAAGCACGAGATCAACGAGGGCTTCCTGGTCAGCGGCCTGCTGATCCCGCTGATCGTGCCGGCGACCCTCCCGCTGTGGCAGCTCGCCCTCGGCACCGCCTTCGGCGTGATCATCGGCAAGGAGGTCTTCGGCGGCACCGGCATGAACATCCTCAACCCGGCGCTCACCACCCGGGTGTTCCTGTTCTTCGCCTACCCCGGCCAGATCTCCGGCGACTCGGTGTGGGTCGCCACCGGCGACAAGCTGGTCGACGGCTTCTCCGGCGCCACGCCGCTGGCCCAGTTCTACGGCGGCGCCGCCCCGGGAGAGCTGGTCAACGTCGCCGGCGGCCCCCTGAGCTGGATGGACGCCTTCCTCGGCTTCCTGCCCGGCTCATTCGGCGAGACCAGCACGCTGTGCTGCCTGATCGGCGCCGCGGTCCTGATCCTCAGCAAGATCGGCAGCTGGCGCATCATGCTGGCCTGCCTGCTCGGAATGGCCGGCATGGCCACGCTGCTGAACCTGGTGGGCCCGGAGGCCAACAGCTACGCCGCGGTGCCGTGGCACTGGCACCTGGTGGTCGGCGGCTTCGCCTTCGGCGCCGTCTTCATGGCCACCGACCCGGTGTCGGCGGCCCAGACCGACGCCGGAAAGTGGATCTACGGCGTCCTGATCGGAGTGCTGACGGTGCTGGTGCGGGTGGTCAACCCGGCCTACCCCGAGGGGATGATGCTGGCCATCATCTTCATGAACATCTTCGCCCCGGTGATCGACTACTACGTCGTCAAGGCCAACATCAAGCGTCGGGAGCAGCGCCTTGGACTTCAGTAACAAGTACATCGTCAGCTTCTCGCTGGCCGTCTGCCTGGCTTGTTCGCTGGTCGTGTCCGCCTTCGCGGTGGGCCTGAAGGACCGCCAGGAGGTCAACAAGAAGCTGGACCTCCAGACCAACATCCTGGTCGTCGCGGGGCTGATCGAGGCCGGCGACAAGCCCACCGCCGCCGAGGTCGCGGTGATCTTCGAGGACATCGAGATCTCGCTCTACGGCCGGGAGAGCGGCGAGCGGGTCGGCGACGCCCCTCCGGGCTACGACGTCAACGCCCTGATGGCGGACGCCAAGACCGCCGGCAAGGGCGCCTCCACCGCCTCCATGCCCGGCGTCGAGGACCGGGCGCGCGTCGGCAACCTGCCGAACCAGCTGCTGGTGTTCCGCGTCCGCACCGCCGGCAAGCAGTGCTGGGTGCTGCCGGTCTGGGGCAACGGCCTGTGGTCGACCCTGAAGGGCTTCCTGTGCCTCGAGGAGGACCTGAAGAGGGTCCGCGGCATCACCTTCTACGAGCACGGCGAGACCCCCGGCCTCGGCGGCGAGGTCGACAACGACCGCTGGAAGGCCCAGTGGCACGGCAAGGGAATCTACGACCCTGCCGGCGAGCTGCGCCTCGAGGTCACCAAGGCCGGCAAGGCGCTCGACCCCGAGTACCAGGTGGACGGCATCTCCGGCGCCACCATCACCAGCGTGGCGGTGAGCCAGTTCGTCCGGCTGTGGCTGAGCGAGGCCGGCTACGGCCCCTTCCTCCGGACCAACGGGGGGGCGTGACCATGGACAAGAAGACCCGCAAGATCCTGGTCGACCCGCTGCACGTCAACAACCCGGTGACGCTGCAGGTGCTCGGCATCTGCTCCGCCCTGGCGGTGACCACCAAGCTCGAGACCGCGATCGTCATGTCGGCGGCGCTGACCTTCGTCCTGGTCGGCTCAAACATGGCGATCTCGGCGCTCCGCAACAAGATCCCCGGCAGCGTGCGGATCATCGTCGAGCTGGCGGTGATCGCCTCGCTGGTGATCGTCGCCGACCAGGTCCTCAAGGCCTACGTCTACGACATCAGCAAGCAGCTGTCGGTGTTCGTCGGCCTGATCATCACCAACTGCATCGTCATGGGCCGGGCCGAGGCCTACGCCATGGCCAACCCGGTCGGCAAGTCGGCCCTCGACGGCCTCGGCAACGCCGCCGGCTACTCGGCCATCCTGATCCTCGTGGCCCTGTTCCGCGAGCTGTTCGGCTCCGGCAAGATCCTCGGCATGACGATCATGGAGACCACCAACAACGGCGGCTGGTACCAGGCCAACGGCCTGCTGGTGCTGTCGCCCGGAGCCTTCTTCCTCATCGGCCTGATCATCTGGGTGCAGCGCTGGATCAGCCCCTCGATCCAGGAGGAGGACTAGGAGGACCCCATGGACCTGCTCAACATCTTCATCAAGTCCGTGTTCGTCGAGAACATGGCGCTGGCCTTCTTCCTCGGCATGTGCTCCTTCCTGGCCGTGTCGAAGAAGGTCGACACCGCCATGGGCCTGGGCGCCGCGGTGACCTTCGTGCTGGCGGTGACCGTGCCGCTCAACAACCTGATCTACACCTACCTGCTGAAGGAAGGGGCGCTGGCCTGGCTCAGCGCCGATCTGGCGACCACCGACCTCAGCTTCCTGAGCTTCATCGCCTTCATCGCCACGATCGCGGCGATGGTGCAGATCGTCGAGATGACGATCGACAAGTTCTCGCCCAAGCTCTACTCCACGCTGGGCGTGTTCCTGCCGCTGATCGCCGTGAACTGCGCCATCCTCGGCGCCTCGCTGTTCATGGTGCAGCGCGAGTACGGCCTGGCCGAGAGCACCGTCTACGGGGTCGGCTCCGGGGTCGGCTGGTGGCTGGCGATCGTCGCCCTGGCGGCGGTGCGCGAGAAGATGAAGTACTCGAACGTCCCCCCCGCGCTGCGCGGCCTGGGCATCACCTTCCTCATGACCGGCCTGATGGCCATGGGCTTCATGCTGTTCGGCGGCATCCAGCTGTAAGGGAGACGGATCATGGACTACACGACCATCGGACTCGGCGTCGCCATGTTCTGCTTCGTGGTGCTCGCCATGGTGGGCGTCCTGCTGTGGGCCAAGGGCAAGCTGGTGCAGAGCGGCAGCGTCCGCATCGTCATCAACAACGACGAGGCCAACGCCCTCTCGACGCCGGCCGGCAGCACCCTGCTGTCGACCCTGGCCAGCCGGAAGCTGTTCGTGCCCTCGGCCTGCGGCGGCGGCGGCACCTGCGCCCAGTGCAAGGTGCAGGTCCACGAGGGCGGCGGCGACCTGCTGCCGACCGAGGAGGGCCACATCAACCGCGGCCAGGCCAAGGAGCACTGGCGCCTCGCTTGCCAGGTCAAGGTCAAGCAGGACATGAGGATCCAGGTCCCGGACGAGGTCTTCTCGGTCAAGAAGTGGGAGTGCCAGGTGCTCTCCAACCGCGGCGTCGCCACCTTCATCAAGGAATTCCGGGTCCAGCTCCCGCCGGGCGAGTCGATCGATTACCGCTCCGGCGGCTACATCCAGATCGAGATCCCGCCGCACGACATCGACTTCAAGGAGTTCGACGTCGAGCCCGAGTACCGCGGCGACTGGGACAAGTACGACGTCTGGCGCTACCGCTCGAGGACCGACGAGACCGTCGAGCGGGCCTACTCCATGGCCAGCTACCCGGCCGAGGGCAACGTCCTGATGCTCAACGTCCGGATCGCCACTCCCCCGCCGCGCGGCCCCGAGGGGATCCCGCCGGGCAAGGGCTCGAGCTTCATCTACAACCAGAAGCCCGGCGACAAGGTCGTCATCTCCGGTCCGTACGGCGAATTCTTCCTCAAGGACAACCGGAAGGAGAAGGTCTTCATCGGCGGCGGCGCCGGCATGGCCCCGATGCGCTCGCACCTGATGCACCTGTTCCGCACCGCCGAGACCGACCTCAAGGTCAGCTTCTGGTACGGTGCGCGCTCGCTGCGGGAGGCCTTCTACATGGAGGACTTCGACGCCATCCAGGAAGATTTCCCGAATTTCAAGTGGCACTTGGCCCTGTCCGAGCCGCTACCGGAGGATGAGTGGACCGGCTTGACCGGCTTCATCCATCAGGTCCTGCTCGACGAGTACCTGTCCAAGCACCCAGAGCCGGAAGAATGCGAGTACTACATGTGCGGACCGCCGATGATGAACGCCGCGGTCCTGAAGATGCTGGACGACCTGGGGGTCGACCGGGAGAACATCTTCCTCGACGATTTCGGCGGCTGAGCGCCCGGCCGAGCCCGGCCAGGACACAGGCAGGCGGCCTCAGGGCCGCCTGCCTGCTGCTTCTCGGCGCCGCCCTGGCCGGCTGCGGCCGCGACCAGGGCCCGCCGAAGGAGGCGATCTTCCTCAACGGCGACACCATGGGCACCACCTGGCGGGCCACCCTGGTGGATCCGCCGACCGCCAGCGGGCTGCTGCTGCGCGAGGTGCAGGAGACTCTGAACCGCGTCGACCGCCTCATGTCCACCTACCAGGCGGACTCCGAGCTCAGCGTCTTCAACCGCAGCCAATCGACCGGGCCGCAGCGGCTGTCGGCCGAGACCCTCCAGGTGGTGGCGGAGTCCCTGCGCCTGGCCAAGCTCACCGGCGGCGCCCTCGATCCCACGGTCCTGCCCCTGGTGAACCTGTGGGGCTTCGGCCCCGCCGGCCTGCGGGCCGGGATCCCGAGCCAGGCCGACGTCGACCTCGCCCTCTCCAAGACCGGCTGGCGGCGCCTCGGGCTGGACGCCGTGGCCGGCACGCTCGCCAAGCACGACCCGGCCCTCCAGCTGGACCTGAGCGCGGTGGCCAAGGGCTACGGGGTGGACGCCGTGTGCGACCGCCTGCTCGAGCTCGGCTGCTCGCAGATCTTCGTCGAGGTCGGCGGCGAGGTCCGCGCAGTAGGCGCCAACGCCAACGGCGACCCCTGGCGGGTGGGGATCGACAAGCCGTCGCTGAGGGCGGCGCCCGGCCAGGCCATGCAGCAGGTGGTCGAGCTGACGGACCTGGCGATGGCCACCAGCGGCGACTACCGGAACTTCCGCGAGTTCGACGGCCGGCGCTACTCGCACACCATCGATCCGGCCACCGGGCGGCCGGTGACCCACGGCCTGGCTTCGGTGAGCGTGCTGGCGCCGAGTTGCATGACCGCCGACGCCCTGGCCACCGCCATCAGCGTCCTCGGCCCGGAGAAGGGCTGGGAGCTGGTCCAGGGCATGCAAGGGGTGGAGGTCCTGATCGTGAGCCGTCTGCCGGACGGCAAGCTGCAGGAGCGGATCACCGACGGCTTCCGAGCCCTCCTGGCGGAGCGCTGAACCCGGCGGGCAGCGGCGGACCGAGTCTAGACCTCGAGCGACGGACCGCGACCGCCTTCCCGCTCGGCCCGGAAGTAGTCCTTGCGCGCCGGATAGCCGATCTCGGCCAGCCGGACCAGCTCATTGCCGGCGTCCGAGGCGCACAGGTCGTTCTGCTTGCGGGCGCACAGGCAGTCCCCCAGCGGCTCGCCCGCGGCGCCCCTGGCGCCGCCCCCCCCGCCGCCCACCCCCCCACCCCCCGCCACCCCCCCCCCCCCCCCCGCCGCCGCCCCCCCACCGAAGCCGGGGGAACCGAGCGCGACAGTCCGCACCGCC
>JACNJP010000129.1 GCA_014382465.1 Planctomycetota bacterium | reverse complement strand
GGCGGTCTGGACGCGAATGCGGTCGAGCTCGGACTGGAGCTGGCGGCGGTCGTGCTGGGCGATCTCGAGCTGCCGGTCCTGGTCGGCGATGGTCTCCTCCATCTCGGCGCTTTGGCAGGCCGGCAACAGGAGGAGCGGGAGGAGGAAGGCGAGGAGGTTCGTGCGCTTCATCGGGTGGTGTTCGCTGAGCCGGTCATCGGAGCCATCCCTGGATCCATTCCGGCCATGTCTGGAGGAAGAAGGTGTGCGTCGCGAGCGGCGCCAACAGGACACAGCCGGTGCCGAGCACCAGCGGAGGTCCGAAAGGGATTTGCCGTCCCAGGAGCCAGCCCAGATGGAGCGAGCTCCGAAAGCTCTTGCCGCGGTTGCGGGAAGTACGGCGGTGGTGAACCACGAGGATCATGCGGAAGATGTTGCCGACGCCGAGCACCGCTCCAACGGCGACTCCAATCATCAAGGTCCAGGCCGACCCTTCCAGGCCGACCAGGGCGCCCACGGCGGCCATGTACTTGACGTCGCCGAAGCCGAGGGCTTCCTGCTTCAAAAGATAGGAAAACAGGGCTCGGATTCCAAATAGCAAAAGGAAAGCGCCGACCGCCCCGAGCCCGGCCGAAGCCAAGGCGAGGGCCAGGGGCGAGTGCTCCGGTCCGAGGCCGAGCCACCCCACTCCCCAAGGAAGCCGGCCCGGCTCCCAGAGCTGGAAGGCAGGAACCAGGGCCGCCGCCAGGAAACCGAACGGGATCCCCCCGAGGGTGATCTCGTCCGGCAGGATCATGTGGCCCCAGTCCACCACGGCCGCGATCCACAGGGCCGCCAGGGCCACCAGGAGCAAGCCGAGGGCAAGGGGGCCCGAGTCGCCCGCCCAGGAACCGCCGGCCCCGGCGAACAGGGCGCCCAGGCCGATCTCGTTGAGCAGGTAGGCGGGGCCGAAGCGGACGCCGCAGGTCCGGCAGCGCCCGCGCAGGACCAGGTAACTCAGCACCGGGACGTTGTCGAACCAGCGCAGCTGGGTCTCGCAGGTGGGGCAAAAGGAGCGCGCCGGCCGGATCAGGGAGAGGCCTTCGCGCGGCAGCCGGTAGATGGCCGCGGAGGCGAAGGAGCCGACGATGGCCCCCAAAACGGCCAAGGAGCCGTGGTAGAGCCCCCCCGAGGCGCGCAGCCCGATCCACCAATCCATCCCTGGATTGTGAGGCTTCGAGCTGGGGATTCCAAGCGCCGACTGCCTCAGGGGCCCCCGCGGAGCCCGAGCAACCGGTCGGTCTCGACCAGCCTTCTGCCGCCCATGCCCTCCAAGCCCCCCGGCAGCTCCAGCCGCCGCCAGCCGGTCCAGAGGCCGACCTGGGCCTCGATCTCGGACCCTGCAGGGGAGTTGGAGAGCAGCCGGAGCGGAACCTCCTCCACCTTCGACGCGCCCTCGCTCGTGAGGAGCCGGGCGGGAGCGAGCGTCCGGGGATCCACCGGACCCGAGAGAAAAAAGCGCACCGTTCCGTCGGCCTGGACCACCAGGTGCTTGTTGGCGGTGCCGATCGGAAGGACCCGAAGCGGCTCGTCCCCGCCATCCATTGCCACCAGGGCCCCGGGATCCGCGGCGGAGAGGGTCCGGAAGCGGATCCGCTGGGTGCCGACCAGGACGGAGCCGTCGCGTCCGGCCACGGCGGCCAGCCGGGGCACCCCGCACAGATCGATGCCGTAGTCCCGTCCTGGCAGCAGTCCGCCGTCGGCGAGGTCCGCCGAGAGCGGCAGCGCGGGCCGGAACACCAGGAAGCGGCCCGCGACCTCCAATTCAGCCGCGACCGGCTCGCCGCTGGTGAAGTCGAAGAGGTGGAAGGCTCCCGCTCGGAGCCCGGGGGCCAGCGGCCGGTCGAATTCGACCCGCAGGTCTGCGTTGAGCACAACCGGCCGGCCGTCGCTCCCGGGCCAACTCACGGCGTGGAGACCGGGATCCTCGGCCACCTCCGAGCAGCCGGAGAGCGCCAGGATCCCTGCCAAGGAGAAGAGGCGGCGTGGAACCGAAGTCCACGCCGCCTCCCGAGTCCGCATCCCGGCTTACCAGATGATCGGGACCTTCACCAGCTGCAGCGCGGGCCGTTCGCTGTTCACGGTGACCCCAGAGCCAGCGGCGTCGATGTTGAAGGTGACCCGATAGCGGATGAAGCGCATCCCCTCGAGGTTGGCGAGGTCCGCGGTCCAGGCGGTCGGGGTGCCGGGGATGTTGCTCCCCTTGGAGGTCTCGGCCGCCCCTTGGAACTCGAAGGTGATCCCTGCCGAGTCGGGCAACCGGCTCTTCTGGCCCGAGGTCATCACGCGGAAGAACTTCGGCCGCATCGACCACACCGGGTTCGACGGGTTCAGAGCCAGCAGCAGGCTGCCGTCGGCCATCACGGTGGTGAGCGTCAGCTGGTCAGCGCCCCGGTTGTAGCTGGCCTCGGTGATCTCGAAGGTCGCAGCGCCGGTGCTGTCCGGGAGGAAGTCGTAACCCACCAGCAGGGTCGGGTTGCGCAGCATCATGTCGGCGGTCGCGGTCAGGCCGAAGGTCGCCGAAGCGCTCGGGATGAGCACCTGGAAGGCGGTGTAGGCCGGGCCGTTGAGTCCGATGTTGCTGCCGGTGGCGATGGCCGCCAGCGGAACCACCTTGGCGTTGCTGGTGGCGACGGCGCCGGTCGCCGTCGAGATCCCCTGGAAGCCGAGCAGGGCGCTGGCGTAGTTGGGGTAGTCGTTGGCCGGGATCGGGTCCCGCAGCCCGGCGAGCCCGGTGTCGATCCAGCTGGTCTGGAACTGGGACTTCGGAGAGAAGGCCGGGATCAGGGCGAACGGCTTCGGCTCGAAGTAGAGGTCGAGGATCTCCTCGAGCCGGTCGGTGTCCAGCGGGCCGCTGAGGTTGCTGTGCTGGAGGTAGTCCCGGATCGAGGAGGCGCCGCCAGCGTGCCAGGCGATGTCCTCCACCGGCTCCGGCACGTGGATCTGGATCAGGCCGTTGGCGCCGGCGCCGCCGCGCCCGATCATGAAGTCGGAGTTGCCGTCCGGGACGCCGCCAGAGAGGGTCACGCCCTCCGAGTAAGCCCAGCCGCGGCGGCCACCGATGGCCTGGCCGAGCTCCGGCGCCACCGCCGGCGGAGAGCCGACCGGGTCGGCGCCGACGTCGATGCTGGAGAGGTCGAGGCCGGTGGCCGACTGCAGGATGATGTGCCCCCCCGACCCGCCGCCGGAGCCGGAGACCTGACGGATCAGGTCGCTGGAGCCTTCCCCCAGGGACTCGCCGCCGTTGCCGGAGCCGCCGTTGGCGAGCAGCCGGGTGTTCGGCCCCAGGATGATCGGGCCGATCGACATGATCTGGAGCTGGCCGCCGCCGCCGCCGCCGGGAGCCCCCTTCCAGTACTTGTAGGTCCAGCCGTAGGGGAAGTTCTCGTCCGGGAAGAAGTTCGAGAGCGGGTCAAGGAAGTTGTCGGCGTTCAGGTCCAGCCGCATGACCAGCGAGCTGTCGCCGCTGGCGCCGCCACCGGCTCCGGCCCAGGCGGCCGTGAGTTCGCCGCCGGTGCGGGTCTGGGTGTACGGGTTCCAGCGGCTGCCGAGGAAGTCGTCGGCGGTGACCCCGCCGAAGATCGAGTCCTGGGCGAAGCCGGGGTCGGCGCCGTTCGAGGGGTGCCCGAAGTAGTAGGGCGGATCGGCCTGGGTGGTCCAGGCCGGGTCGAGGCCGCGACCTACCGGGTTCCCGCCGCTGTCCCGGTCGTTGGCCAGGCTGTCGTACGACTGGTCCTCCATGCCGAGGCCGCCGTAATCGGTGTCGTCGGTGAACAGCGGCGGCGGCGGCGGCAGGACCTGCGCTTGGAAGCTGTTCCCCCGCCGTCCGTCCTCGGCGCCGGTGAAGTAGGCCTCCTTGAGGGCCTGGGTGCTGAAGTGGGTGTGTCGGTCGTCGCGGATGTCGGGGCCGGCGTTGTCGTGCGAGGCCGGGTTCGAGATCCCGGCGAAGCGACTCCAGAACAGCGAGGCGATCGGGCCGTTGCCGAATTGGCCGCCCCCGCCGCCGCCGGCGATCTGCGACTTGCCGGAGCTCTTGATGATGAAGGTGCCGCTGCCGCTGCCCGAGGTCCAGTTGACGTTGCCTTCGCCGCCGCCGCCACCGAGGCCGAGGTTGAAGGCGCCGAAACCGGGCTTGCCGCGGAAGGTCTCGTTGGTGGTCGAGGCCGAGGCGACGCCGCCGTTGCCGCCGCCGGGACCGCCCTTGCCGCCGGGCTCGGGGACCGTCGGCTGCCCCAGGGCCTGGGCCAGCAGCGCGTCCCCCCCGCTCACGTCGAGAACGCCGAATACGGAGACCGTGCCGGTGGCGTAGATCACCAGCGGGTTGGGCCCGCGGCCGATGATCACGGCTTCCTCCTCGATGGTGAGGTCGTCCACCTCGAGCACGCCGTCGATGAGCTGGAAGTTCCGGCCGTTGGAATCCTGGAAGGACACCGTACCGGAGGTGCTCAGCTCGAGGGTGTTGAAGCTCTTGAGGACGAAGTCATGGTCCGGCGGCGGGGCGACCCCCGGGTATTGGAAGCTGGCGGTCATCTGGCCGGCCGTGAAGACCGCCGGCGGGAAGGCCAGGGCGGCCGCGGGGTCCAGGACCGAGCTGTTGCCGAAGTCTTCGAGGATCTCGTCGGCGGTCTCGTCGCTCTCGCTCCAGGCCGGATCGTTGTCGTAGTAGGCGGTGAGCGTCGGCGTGGCGTGGGTAGCGGAGCTCTGGACCTGAGAGTTGGTCTCCCCCGCCAGGTCTTCGAAGTTCGAGCTGACGCGCACCACCAGGTTGCGGTTCGGCGGCAGGATGCCGGCGATCTGGAAGTAGATGAGCGCGCCGGTCAGGGTGCAGTTGTTGACCAGCAGTAGCCTGCCGGGCACCTTGTTCTTGGGATCGAAGGTGTTCTCGCTCCCCGAACCGATCTCGCCGTCGGAGTACAGCGCGTAGACCCGGTCGGTGTTGAGGTTGGCGCTCGAGGCGTTGATCGACTGGTTGAAGCGGATGGCGATGACGCTGTCCGGATCCGAGAACAGGTTCAGGCCGTCCGGGAACGCCACCGGGTTGACAGTGGAGAAGCGCGGAGGGCCGACCACGGTGTCAATGAACAGCGGCTCGACCGGGGCGATCGGGGTCCGGAACTCGCGCGTCAGACCGACCGTCAGCGGGTGGCCGGCCTGGTCCCGGAGCACCGAGGCGCCGAAATTCTGCTGCGTCGGCAGGGCGATCTCATAGCGGTAGCCGCCGGGCACGAAGGCGCCGTTGGTGTTGTTGAGGTCGGTCGGACAGGCCGGCTGGAAGACCACCACCCGGTCACCGGCCCCCGGCCGGAGCGTGAAGCTCCCGGTCACCGGACGGCCTTGGACCGGCGGGTCCAGGGGCCGGATGATGATCGCCGTGAAGCTCAGCGAGGAGGGGTCGACCGGGTGGTTGAAGGTCAGGACGATGGGCCGGTTGAGGGCCCAGACATCACCTTCGTTCATGTTGATCGACTGTACCTGGAAGGCGCCGGCGTTGGCGGCCTCCCCTGGTGAGAGCGAGTTGCCCCCGCCGGAGCAGGAGGCGAGGGCGGCGGCGGCCAGGAAGGCGGCCGCGAGAGGCTTCAGGTAAGGAGCGTGGGGGAACCTGGTCATGTTGCTCACTGGATGCTCCAGGCGAGGCCGAGGGCGTCCAATTCAGGGGAGAGGTTTTGCTCGATGTTCGACACGAAGGTGAAGCGGAACTGGAAGAACTTGAAGTCTCTTCCGCCCGGGTCGTTCAGCAGGCTCTGGATATCCGACCGCCAACCCGTCGTGTCGCTGAGGTTGCCGCAGCCAGTATCGCTGTAATTGCCGTAGTAATCCAGCTGGTTGGCGTCGTTCAGCGGCGAGGGGGCGCCGCCGCAGTTCTCGGCCAGCTCGGCCCCGCGAACGTCCACGATGACCTCGGTGTTGGGCGGCTGGAACTCCGGGGCCGGCTCCTGGGTCAGGGCGCTGACGAAGTCAGGGGTACCGCCGAAGGAGAACCAGTGGGTGTAGACCCGGGAGACTCGCAGCACGAAGTCGACCTGCTGCCAGTAGAGCTCCGGACCGTAGGCCTTGGTCCGGGCGCCGGTGGTGGTGTTGTAGCCGCCCTGGGGGTCCAGCCCGCCGGTGGCGCGGTCGTCCGGGATGACCTGGTGCCAGTTGCCGCCGGCGTCGCGGCCGCCGGCGGTGAAGATCCGGAAGGCCGGCAGGGCCGAGGAGCCGACCATGATCTGGACCTGGAAGCCGTTGGCGCCGAAGAAGTTGCCTCGGGGGTAGGAGCGGAAGGTGGCCAGCAGCGGCAGGCCGATCGACGGCACCTGGTCGGCGAAGAAGGACTTGTTGCCGAGCCCCACGGTGTCCGGCGGGACCCCAGGTCCGCTGCCGCCGCCGAGGTAGGCGGGACCGTCCAGGTTGGCCTTGGCCGGGATGTTCGTGTCCCGGTAGGTGTAGTCCTTGGCGAAATCTCCCCACGGCATGTACTTGTTGCCGCTGGCGGCCGTAAAGACCTTGGTCGCGGTCAACTGGTACTGGCCGTCCCAGATGATGGTCTCGTCCAGGTCCGGATAGCCGAGGATGCTGCCGGTGAAGTCGCCGTTCCGCCGCAGACCGGAGTTCTGCCACTGCGGATACCCGGAGGAGGGGTTGATGTAGTCGTCCGGCGTCCGATCCGCGTGGGACATGCCCACTGAATTGCGGTGGTAGGTGTCACCGATGACGTTGCCGCCGAAGCGCGCCCAGCTGAGGTACTCGACGTCGTGGTTGAACTCCGCCACCGCCAGCACCCCGAGGCCCAGGGTGTGGTACTGCCAGCACGTCATCCGGACCGCCCCGGTC
>JACNJP010000214.1 GCA_014382465.1 Planctomycetota bacterium | reverse complement strand
CGGCCCCCGGCCCCGCCGGCGTGCTGCTGCGCGGCGTCGGCGACGACCTGATGCTGCTCGGCGGCGGGCCGCGCGGCCAGCTCTACGCCGTCTACGAGCTGCTGGAGCTCTTTCTCGGCTGCCGCTTCCTGGCCGCCGACGCGGTCGTCGCGCCGCGGCGCGAGGTGCTCACCGTGACGCCGCTCGACCACCGCTACGCGCCGCCCTTCGCCTACCGCGAGGTGCTCGGCCACAAGCTCGCCGACGGAATCCTGGCGGCGCCCCAGCGGACCCGCCCGCGCGACGACGTCGTGATCCGCCTCTGCCAGCACGCCTGCTACTTCCACGGCATCGACTGCCCGGCCCTCGGCGCTGAGTACCGCGCGGGGCTGGCCAACTGGCGCGCGGTGGCCCGCCGCGTGTGGGTGTGGCACTACGGCGTCAACTTCTGGAGCTACCTGGCCCCCAACCCCAATTGGGCGGCGCTGGCCGGCGACCTGAAGCGCTACGCCCGCGACGGGATCGACGGCGTCATGGTCCAGTGCGACCTCCAGAGCCGCGGCGGTGAGCTCGCCGAGCTCCGCAGCTACCTCGTGGCGCAGCTGCTGTGGGACCCCTCGCGCGACCCGCTGGCGATCCGCCGCGACTTCTGCGCCGGCTACTACGGCGCCGCGGCCCCCGAGGCCCTGGAGTTCCTGGCCCAGCTCGACGCCTGGGGCGCCTCCCTGCCGCAGCACGTGCCAATGAACGGCTGGAGCCCGCCCGACCTGACGCCCCCGGAGTTCGTGACGGCCGGCCTCGCCGTCCTCGACCGCGCCCTGGCCCGCCCGCTCGACGTTCCATCGCGCCGCCACGTCGAGAAGCTGGCCCTGCCGCTCTGGTACCTGCAACTCGCCTGGCCCGAGCGCTACCCGCTGCCGCTCGGCGAGCAAACGACCCTGCTCGAACGCGTGCGCCGCGTCTTCGCCGAAGCCGAGGTGACGACCCTCAGCGAGGGCCCGCCGAACGCCGAGGCCTTCCTCCAGCAGGTGGCCGCGCGCCTGGATTCCCCCAACAGCGTAGAAACGCCTGGATACTGACGGCTTCGGATCGTGCAGCCATCAGAGAGGGGCGGCTGACTTCCGCCCTTCGGTGCACCCTTGCCCTGGCTGTGACGATCTTGCCGAAAGCCGAGACAGATCTTCCTGCGGGCTTGGACTCGTTCAAAGAGTGGGCCCGACAGACCCGCTCGGGGAGCCAAAGCGATTGAGGCCGCCGGAGCGATCCAGCGGCCTTCCTCTCTTGGCGCAGATCAGCAAGGACCGAAACCCGGCAAAAGCTGGGAGATGGAGGCCCGGGAGGCAGACCAGCAGACAAACCTTTACCTGCGAAGCCCCCCTACCCGCCCGCCGACGCCACTCCGGCCCACTCACTCCTCGGCCCTCCCCTCGCCACACCTGGCCCACAGGAATCCCAATCCATTCGCGAGGACCCTCCACCCGCAGTCCCCCCCACCGGACCTCCCCGTCCGCTCCCGAGTCCTCGCCTTCTTGGTCAGGACGGCGCAGCCGGGCCGGACGCGTCGTGAGAGCGCTTCGCTCGGTCAGAGCGTCCGGGCCGGCTGCGCCGGCCGGACCGAGGACCGGGGATTACTCCAACTCAGCGATCAAGCCGAAGGCGTCCACATCGGCACCAGCCCGTCCTCGAATGCCGATGACCCGGAGCCCCTTGCCGCCGAGCAGCACCTCGCGCTCGCGGTGGGAACCGACCCACTCGCTCATCCGTAGGCGCTGATCGGCGGAGTCCCGCGGCAGGTAGACGAGTTGGAAACCGTCGAGGCGGTCGCTGCCGGCGACGACGGCTCCGGCCACGCGCCATCCGCTGGGGGCTCTCACATCGATGGACCCGGGGCGTTCCGCTCCAGCGCACACGCCGAGCAACTCGCGGCCATCCACTTCGAAGATCCCTTGAAGGCAACCGATCACGCTTCGCCCGTTGTAGCGGGTGGTCGTAACCCGCAGCCCGAGGAGCTCCGCTCCCGCGGGCGCCTGTTCGAAGGTCGCGCCTCCAGTTCCCCCGACGAGGGATTGCTGCGCGCCCTTGCCAGGATCTCCTCCACGCGCGGCCGAGAGCTCCTCATACCAGAGAAGGTGGGCCTGCTCCACACGGCCGAGCAGGGTCAATTCCGAAATGAGCTCGCGTACGGCATGGAAGCGCGAGCGGTGCGTCTCGGTCCATCCATCCCGCGGACGAGGCTCCGCCAGAGCGACCAGTCGAGCCAGGGCAGCGAGCCTCTGCTCCGATTCAGGCGCCCCCGGGACGGCGCCTGCCCAGGCTTCCGCAGCCATGGAGAAGCGCGCCGAGTTGGATGCCGCGGCATCCTCGGCGATGTCTTGCCAGATGCGGGCGGCTTGATCCTGCCGCCCGCGAGAAGCGAGACATCGGGCCCGCAGGAACGGGAGCTGGGCGAGCTCTGTGGAATTCCCGGCCGCCTTCCATGTGTTCCCCAGGGACCGGAGGAGCGCCAAGTCGCCGTCGAAGGTCGGGGCGCTGGCGCCGAGGGCCGGCAGCGCTCGGTCGAGGAGCGGGAGCAGGTCGATGGGCCGGTCGCCTAGGGCTTTCACGATCGACCTCCACAATCGGCCCGCTTCCCCGGGCGGGAGATGGCCGCCGCGAGTGACTTCGGCGACCGCCGACAGCGCCTCGGAGCAGAAGGGGTTCTCGCGGATGGCCGCGGACAGGATTGCCGCGCCGCCTGGCTGACCCTCAGGCGGCAGACGTCGGTAGGCCCAGGCCGCGAATGCCGCCCTCCGCTGCTTCGGCCTCGAGTGGTTCAACGCGAGGACCAGGAGCCTCAAGTGATCCTCCCAGACATACCCAGGGCCGAGCGGGTCACGGATCTTCCCGTTGCGATTGCCGAGCTCGTTGGTCCGGAGAAGGGAGACCTCCCGCCCTTGGAGCTCGAACCAGTACGGATAGGTATGCCCCGGACCGCCGGCCCATCCCGAAGGGATGCCGAAGGCGTCGAACACCCCGCCGGCGAATTGGACGTTGTGCGTGCAGGGGCCGCCGAATTCGAGGAAGCTCTCGAGGGTGCAAGCCGCGTCGCCACGCGGCGGCTCGAGCGTGTAGGGCACGGCACCGAAGAGGCCGCGCAGCTCCGCGGTGTCCTCGTCCCGATAGCGCTCCAAGGCCCACAGGCGCTCTTCGATCGGGACCATCGAGTCCGCCAGGTGCGCCAGGACCTGCCAAGGAGCGTCACTCAGGTCCACCCTCATCCGCTTGTTCTGGCCGACGAGGGACAGAAACGACTCGGTCATCCCCGGCACCTCGCGACCACGGGCCAGCCAATCATCCATCCAGTAGCGCTCCGGAGCCGGACCCGACCCGCTCGACCAGGCGGCCGCGAAGGCGACGGCCAAAGCGGGGTACCTCCCGACCTGCCGCTCATCAGCGTTTCGGAGGATCTGGAGGTTCGAGGCGACCTTCGGCCCGACCACGGCCATGGCCAAGTGGGCATCCTCGCGAAGACCGGGCTGCTCCTCGAGCCACTCGAAGAAGCCAGCCGGGAGCTCCCGGTTCGCGGAAGAACGGAGCGTGTCCTCGCGAATGACGGCGAGACAGGCATCTAGGAAAGCAGCGTCGATCTTCCCTCCAGCGCACCGCTCCGCGAGCGCCTCCACGACCGGAGACTGGGACTCCTGTCCCGGGCAAGGCAAGGATGCGGTGAGAAGGGAACCGACGGAGAGGAGGAGGATCAGGCGCACAGCGTGAGGAGGCGAGAGGATCGCGGATCGTACCCATGGCGAAGGTTGACCTTCCCCCGGTTTGGATGACACCTGAGAAGGGGTCGATTCAGCAGAAGCAACCGGACGGATTCCTGGTCTGGTAATCGTTGCCCCGGCCGAAGAAATGGCGAGTTCAGCGCCGCGACCGGCTGGTGGGCGATGACGGAAGCAGAGCCCAGCCTCAAGATGCGTCCGCTGCTCATGACGCTGCCACGACCGCTTGGCAAGTCGCACATTGAAGGACCACCTTCCTCAGCCTCAAGAGCAGGGCCAGGAGCGCGCCGACGAGAGAAGTTCGGAGCATTGACCGCCCCACTTCGTAGCTGAAGTCTCTCATGGGAGGTTCCTTGAGCTCCGAACTCACCTCCTCCGCAAGCTGAGCCTGTACGGGAGAGAGGCGCTCCAGGTCGGTGGGCCTGAGGACGCGGGAGTCCAACACCTGACCCACGAGATCCCGCGAGATGCCAGCAGCCATCATTCTTGACTCAGCATCCAGGCGGAAGTCCTCCATCCATTCTTCGGCCAATGGGACCGACTCAACCACCAAGAGAGCGCCGACCGCAATACCAAGTATGGAGGCAAACAGGATGAGGAGCCCGATGAAGGCAATCAAAGACCCCATGCGGTATTTCTTCCTCAGAATAAGCTCGCAATTTTCGCAAGTCTTGCAGGGAATCATCGCGGCCTCAGGAAAACCCGGCGGGTCTGGGAGGAGGCGGCATCACGGCGCTCCCTCGATGCCTGTCCTCCCGCCGCAAGTCTAACACCGTACCATCCATCCAAATCTGTCGCTCCTGAAGCCCTCGAGCCGCACACCGCCTCGCGTCCTTCACTCGAATCCTCCCTGGTCCATGACCGCTCAGATCGCGCCGCCTTCCCCTCTCCAGGCTCGCCATCCAGCCTGACCGGCGCCTCCAGGATCCACTGGCGCGCCCGCACGAGACCGCCTCCCCCAACGCCCCAACCCGCCCGCGAGGAGCCAACCGCTCCCCAGCGCCTCCGCCGCCACCCACCCCCATGCCCCAGGAGCCGCCGCTTCTCGGTCCGGCCGGCGCAGCCGGCCCGGACGCGTCGTGAGAGCGCTTCGCTCGGTCAGAGCGTCCGGGCCGGCTGCGCCGGGCGGACCGAGGACCGGGGACTACTCCGACCTCTCGGCAGTCTGCACGATCAATTCCGAGCGATACCGGTCGAACAGGGTCGACTTCGAAAGAGTACCGAGGAAGACGCGGTGGTCGTCGACCACCGGCAGCACCCAAGAACCGCTGCGTTCGAACTCCCTCGTGGCATCCAGCAGGCTCTGGTCGGCGCGCAGGGCCGGGCGGAGCTCCATCACGGTGTCGACCGGGGTCACCCGGCGCAGGGCGTCGTCGAAGATGAAGGCGCGCAGGTGGGACAGGTCGAGCATGCCCTGGAGGCGTCCTTCCTCGTCGAGCACCGCGAAGTGGTTGCGCCGCGTGCTCGGCAGCAGGACGGCCAGGTCCTGGAGGGTCTGGCCGGCCTGGATCGAGACCGACTCGGCGTCGAGCATCTCCCCCACCGTGAGGTCGGCGAGGATCCGGGAGTCGGTGCCGGGGCGCAGCAGGCGGCCGCTCTCGGCGACCTCCCAGGTGTAGAAGCTGTGCTTGAGCAGGGAGCGCGAGACCAGCGCCGAGAGGGTCGCGACGACCATCAGCGGCAGGGTTTGGTCCCAGCCGCCGGTGGTCTCGAGGGCCAGGAAGATGCCGGTGAAGGGGGCCTGCATGGCGCCGGCCACCAGCCCGGCCATGGCCGCCAGGGCGAAGAAGCCGGGGTCGGCGAAGTCGACGCCAGGGACCAGGGCCAGCAGGACCCGGCCGAAGGCGGCGCCGAGCAGGGCGCCGAGGACCAGCGTGGGCGCGAAGATTCCGCCCGGCGCGTTGCTGCCTAGGGTCAGGGTGGAGGCGAGGAACTTGCCCGCCAGGAGCGCGAACAGCAGCGCGCCGCCCAGGTGGAGGTCGCCGCTGAGCGCCCGGCCGACCACGTCGTAGCCCTCGCCGATGGCGCCGGGCATGCGCCAGCCGATCAGGCCGACGCCGAGGCCGGCGAGGGCGGCGACGACCCCGTAGGACCGCAGCAGCGGCTTGGTCTTGAGGCGGCTGGCGAGGCGCTCGACGCTGAAGATCGCCATCACCAGGGCCACCGAGACCAGGCCGCAGAGGGCGCCCAGCGGGGCGGCGGCGGCCAGGTCGGCCGAGTCCCAGGCGAAGGCGCCGGCGTGGAAGGCGCCCTCGGCGCCCAGCAGCAGCCGCCCGATCTCGGTCGCCACAGCGGCGCTGACGGCCACCGGAATGACGGTGCCGAGGCTCCACTCGGCCAGCACCACCTCCATGGCGAAGATCAGGCCGGTGAGCGGGGCGCCGAAGATCGCGCCGATGCCGCCGGCGACGCCGCAGGCCAGCAGCCGGATGCGCTGGCGCTCGGCCAGCCGCAGGCTGCCGCCGATCGAGCTGCCGACGGCGGCGGCGCTGAAGACGATCGGGCCTTCGAGGCCGGCCGAGCCGCCGCCGGCGACCGTCAGCAGGCTGCCGAACAGGCGCGAGAAGATCGAGCGCAGGCGCATGGAGCCGCCCTGGCGCGAGACCGACTCGAGGACCGCCGGGACGCCGTGGCCGCCGGGCTCGCGGAACAGCACCCGCACCACCCAGACGCCGGCGAAGGCGCCGACCGCGGGCAGGGCGATCCCGGCGGCGGTGCCGCGCAGGGGCTCCAGCAGGTCGAACAGGCGGTGGACGCCGCTGCGCAGGGCCACCGCCACCGCGGCGCTGGCGACCCCGACCAGGACCGCCAGCAGCACCATCAGCCACAGCTCGGAGGCGGCCGCCCGCGGATGGTGGCTGCCGTCGCGGCTCATGCCGTGCCAGGCTCGAGCCGGCCGATGGCGCGCTCGGTCTTGACGTCCTCCGAGACGTGGATGTCGTACCAGAGCCGCGAGGCGCGCTCCCAGTCCTCGGCGGCGCTGGCCTCCTCGGCGGACTGGTAGGAGCGCCGGCCGCCGATCAGGCCGCAGGAGGCGAAGAGGAGACCGCCCCGGAGGGCGGAAGTAATTGTCCGAGAGATGCGCACCATCCCATTCTTCG
>JACNJP010000217.1 GCA_014382465.1 Planctomycetota bacterium | reverse complement strand
GGGCGATCTCGACCCGGTCGGAGCCGGCCTCGAGGCTGTAGCGCAGCGCGATGTCGCTGGAGCGCCAGCGGCGCCTGACCTCGAAGGTGGAGCGCAGCGGGTCGTCCTCGATCAGCTCGATCGAGTCCGCCGGCGAATCGACCGGCTCGGCCTTGTCGGGGTAGTCGAAGTCGAGGTCCCAGGCCTCCCAGCGGCGCGGGCGGTCCTCGAAGGCCACCAGGTGGTGCAGCGGCGCCAGCGAACCGTCGGCGCGCGCCGCGTTGACCGGCGCCGAGCAGTCGCGGCGCTGCAACTTGGCGATGCGGCCGGCCTCGTCGAGCTCCATCACCACCAGGTCGTTCTCGAGCCGGCGCCGGCCGGTCCGGACCGGAGCCGGCACCGGCCCCGGCAGCGCCAGGTCGAACAGCGCGGCGCTCATCGGCGGGATCGGCCGGGTCCAGCGCAGGCCGCCCGCGCCGCGCAGGATGCGCCCGCGGGCCTCCGAGCCGTCGTTGAAGACCAGCGCCGGCTCGGCCATGCCGCGGGGGTCCAGCCGCACCAGCAGCGCCTCCCGCGCCCGCGACTCCAGCGAGTCGAGCGACCGCTGCAGGCCGGCGTAGGCCGCCCGCGCGTCCTGGTAGACCGCCGCGATCGAGGTCCCGGGCAGGATGTCGTGGAATTGGTGCAGCAGCACGGTCTTCCAGGCGGCGTCGATCTCCGGCGCCAGGCCGCGGGCGAAGGCCAGGTCGCCGCCCGTCGCCAGCATGCCCTCGAGCCGCCGGAGCTGGTCTTCGGCGCGCGCGTTGGCCGCCTTCAGCCAGGCCTGGCTGGTCTGGGTGCCGGTGTGGAACTCCAGGTAGAGCTCGCCGTCCCAGCACGGCAGGTCGGCCTCGCCGCGCGCCAGGCGGCCGTCGCGGTCGTCGTGGATGGCCGCCGCGAAGCCGGCCGCCCCGCTCTGGACCACCGCCGGCAGGCCGTTCACCGCCGCCGCCAGCTCCGCCCGCGCCGCCATCTCGGCGGTCGGCCCGCCGCCGCCGTCGCCGAAGCCGTACGGCTGCAGCCAGCGCGGCGGCTCGCCCGCCCGCGGCTCGCGGAAGGCGCCGCGGTCGTTCGCCAGCAGCTTGCCCTCGCCGTGCAGCAGGTCCTTCGGCTCCAGCGGCGCGTTGTAGTCGTCGCCCGGCGTGAAGTGCGTCAGCAGCTCCGAGCCGTCGACGCCGCGCCAGCGGAAGGTGGTGAAGGGGTAGGGGTTGCGGTGGCACCACGACAGCTTGTTGGTGACGAAGGTGTCGAGGCCCGCCAACCGTGCGATCTGCGGCAGCGAGGCCGGGAAGCCGAAGCTGTCGGGCAGGTACATCAGCCGCTGCGGCGCGGCCTCGCCGAACCTGGCCGCGAACCAGCGCTGGCCGTGCAGCAGCTGCCGCACCAGGGATTCGCCCGACGGCGCGTGGCAGTCGTTCTCGACCCAGGAGCCGCCCACCACCTCCCAGCGGCCCTCCGCAACCCGCTGCTCCACCCGCGCGAACAGCTCGGGCGCGTCCTCCTCGACCCAGGCGTAGTGCTGCGCCGAGCTCGCCAGGAAGCGGAAGCGCGGGAAGCGCTCCATCAGCTCCAGGGCGCCGGCCCAGGTGCGCAGCAGCTTGCGGCGGGTCTCGCGCATCGGCCACAGCCAGGCGGTGTCGACGTGGGCGTGGCCGACGGCGTGGCACACCGTCCGCGGCGCTTCCGGCGCCCCGCGCAGCAGCGCCTCGAGGCCGGGCTCCAGCTCCAGGATCGCCCGCGGCCGCGCCGCCGGCACCCGGTTCAGCAGCCGCCGCAGACCGTGGAGCAATTCAATGCCGCGCGGGTGCTCCTCAGGCAAGGCCAGCAGGGTCCGCCGCGCCAGATCGACCTTGCGGCAGACCCGCTCCAGCTCGGGGTCGATCGCCACCAGCTCGCAGGCCTCGACCCGGCCCGGCCGGTCCTCCTGCCAGCGCTTGGCGGTCTCCGGATGGTCCCACCAGAAGGTGCTGACCCCGAGCGGCAGGTTGCAGGCCGCCTCGACCAGCAGGTCGACGGCCTCGCCGCCGGCGGCCCGCGGGAACAGCAGGACCCGGTCGTGGTGGTCGTCGAGGCCCTGCCTCGGCGCGCCGTCCTGCCACAGCAGGGCCTCGGTCCCGCTGGAGAAGCGCAGCGCGACCGGCTGCCCGGCCATCTCCGCCGGCACCCGGCCGCGGACGCGGAACCAGGCGGTGCTCCAGGCCGGCCCCCAGCGGTGACCGACGGCGCACGGCGAGTAGGCGGCGTCCCGCGCCACCGCCAGCTCCACCGCCTCCTCCGTCTGCCAGATCTCGAGCTCGAGCGGCGCGGTCGCCAGCACCGAGGCCGGCGCCAGCACCTCGTCGAGGAAGGCCTCGAAGCGGATGGCCACGTAGTCCCGGTCGCCGATGCCGATCATGGCGGCGAACTGTAGCAGGGCTCCGCCCGGCGGGCCGCGGGCCGCGCGCTCGGCGTTAGTCTGGCGCCGTGGCCTCGCTGCAGCGACACCCCGACCCGATCCTGACCCGCGACGACCTGCCCGACGTGCCGCCGCGGCTGCTCGATCCGAGCTCGGTCTTCAACCCCGGCGCCGCCCGCTTCCTCGGCCGCGACCGGCTGCTGCTGCGGGTGCAGGGCCGCTCGCGCGAGAGCTTCCTGATGCCGGCCCGCAGCGCCGACGGCCTGCGCTTCGAGGTCGAGGCCCGCGCGATCACGATCGACGGCCTGGCGAAGGCGGGGGAGCGCATCCACCACGTCTACGACCCCCGCCTGACGGTGGTCGGCGACACCTGCTACGCGGTCTTCGCCGCCGACCTCGACGACGCCTGCCGCCTCGGCGTCGCCGCCACCACCGACTTCCGGTCCTTCGAGCTGATCGGCCTCGACCCGGCCGGCGACTCGCGCAACGGCGTGCTGTTCCCGGAGCAGGTGCGGGGGCGCTGGCTGCGGCTGGAGCGGCCCAACCGCACCGCCCTCGACGGCGGCCCGACCTCCGGCGAGACCATCGTGCTGGCCGAATCCGACGATCTGCGCTCGTGGCGGCCGGTGGCGCCGGTGATGAGCGGCCGCTGGCGCTACTGGGACGAGCGCATCGGCTCCGGGCCGCCGCCGGTCAAGACCCGCGCCGGCTGGCTGCACCTCTACCACGGCGTCGCGACCCACTTCCAGAGCGCCAATGTCTACCAGGCGGGCGCGGTGCTGCTCGACCTCGACGACCCGTCGCGGGTCCTCGCGCGCACCTGGAACAACGTCCTCGAACCGCGCGCGACCTGGGAGCTGACCGGCCAGGTGCCCAACGTGGTCTTCCCGAGCGGCATGATCGTCGACCGGGTCGACGCCGACGGCTTCGCCGAGCCCGGCTCCCTGGTGCGGGTCTACTACGGCGCCGCCGACACCGTCGTCGGGCTGGCCACCGCCACCATCGCCGAGCTGATCGACGCCTGCCGCGATCCGGAGCCGCCGGCGTGATGCTCGCCCTGCTCCTGGCGATCCCGCTGGCGCCGCAGGAGCTGGCCGCGCGCCCCAACATCCTGTGGATCACCAGCGAGGACCACGGGCCGCAGCTCGGCTGCTACGGCGATCCGGACGCCGTCACGCCCAACCTGGACGCGCTGGCGGCGCAGGGCATGCGCTTCGAACGCGTCTGGTCCAATGCCCCGGTGTGCGCGCCGGCCCGCACCGCGCTGATCACCGGCGTGTGGCCGCCGAGCCTCGGCGCCCAGGACATGCGCACCCTGGTGCAGCCGCCGGAGTGGCTGCGCTTCTTCCCGCAGCTCCTGCGCCAGGCCGGCTACTACTGCGCCAACAACCGCAAGGAGGACTACAACCTGGTCCAGCCCGGCCGGGTGTGGGACGAGTCGAGCGCCGAGGCCCACTGGCGCCTGCGCGGCGAGGGACAACCCTTCTTCGCCGTCTTCAACTTCACCCTCACCCACGAGAGCCAGGTCCGCAAGCGGCCGCACGAGCAGGTCCACGACCCGGCGAAGGTCCGCGTGCCCGGCTTCCACCCCGACCTGCCCGAGGTGCGCCGCGACTGGGCCCAGTACCACGACCAGATCAGCGAGCTCGACGCCCGGGTGGGGCGGCTGCTGGCCGAACTGGAGGACGACGGCCTGGCCGAGGACACGATCGTCTTCTTCTTCAGCGACCACGGCCCCGGCCTCAGCCGCTGCAAGCGCTGGCCCTACGACTCCGGCCTGCGGGTGCCGCTGATCGTGCGGATCCCGCCGAAGTGGCGGGGCCTGGCCGCGCCCGACTGGACGCCCGGCGGCCTCAGCCACCAGCTCCTCGAGTTCCTCGACTTCGCGCCGACCGTGCTCAGCCTGGCCGGGATCGAGCCGCCGGCGTGGATGCACGGCGACGCCTTCCTCGGCGAGCACACCCGCCCGACCGGGGACTTCCTCCACGGCTTCCGCGGCCGCATGGACGAGCGCTTCGACCTCGTCCGCTCGGTCACCGACGGCCGCTACGTCTACATCCGCAATTACCTGCCGCACCTGCCGCAGGGGCAGTTCGTCGACTACGAGAGCCAGACCCCGACCTTTCGCGCCTGGCGCGCCGCCTACGACGCCGGCGGCCTGCCGCTCCATCTCGCCCGCTTCTGGGAGCCGAAGCCGCGCGAGGAGCTCTACGACCTGCAGACGGATCCCGACGAGATCCGCAACCTCGCGTCCTCCCCGGCGCACGAGGCCGCCCGCGGCCGCCTGCGCGCCGAGCTTGAGCGGTGGCTGCTCCGGACCCGCGACCTCGGCCTGATGCCCGAGGCGCAGATGCACGCTCTCGCCGGCGGCGCCCCGCCCGCCGCCCTCGGCGCCGACGCCAGCCGCTACCCGCTCGAGGAGATCCTGCGGCGGCTCGGCCGCAGCAGCGGCTTCCTGCACCGCAACCTCTTCGCCACCGCCGCCGGCGAGGAGGACGACCCGGTGCTCGGCTGGTGGGGGGTCATCTCGCTGCTCCACGAGCACGAGGCCAGCCTGCGCAACCTCAGCGCCCTCGCCGCCCACGCCGACCCGAGCATCCGCGTGCTCGCTCTCGAAGCTCTGGCCCTGCGCGGCACCGACGAGGACCGCGCCGCCACCATCCCCGCCCTGATCGCCCTCTGCCACCCGTCCGCCGAGGGCCCCTGGCTGGCCCTGGCAGCCTGGAACGCCCTCGACCACCTCGACGCCCTCGCCGCGCCCTACCGCGGCGCCATCGAGTCCATCCCCATCGAATCCCCGCTCTTTCCCGCCCGCCTCGCCCCCAACTTCCCCAAGCTCCGCGCCAAGACCCTGGCCGATCTCTCAGCCGCTGCCGCTCCAGCCGGCGGTTGAGCCGTCTTTCCGGTCCTCCCTCCCCGACCCTCGACATTGGGTGCACTTTCTGCCCCGCGCTGAAAGAGGAGCCGCTTCGCGGCTCCTCTTTCCGTTCGGGGCAGAAAGTGCACCCAATGTCGAGGGTCGGGGAGGGAGGACCGGAAAGACGGAATCAGCTCCCTGGGGAGCCGAGCGTGCGGTGGATTTGGTCGACTTCGGAGAGCGTGAGGAGGGCGTAGGCGGTGCCGTAGGGCTTGTGGTAGCTGTAGAGCGGGTAATCCCAGTAGGAGCCGTCGGGCTGGCGGCAGACGTTGACCGCCTTCTCGAGGTAGGGGGCGTAGCGCAGGCGGTCGGCGTCGGGCAGGCGGCGCTGGAAGACCCCGGCGTAGTAGTAGCCGTAGAGGTAGAAGTAGCCCGAGATGGCGTAGTGCGACTCGTGCGGGATCGGCCGTCGCAGCGAGGCGATCTGGAATTTCGTGTGGTCGACCAGCAGCCGGTCCATGGCGCGGGTGGCGTCCTCGTGGGTGCGTTCCCGGCCGAACAGCAGGATCGACTCCAGGCAGGCCGGCCCGCGGCAGGCGGCTGACTTGGCGTGGTTGACGCTGGGGGAGTTGGGCCGGCCCTTGCGCCACAGCTCGCCGTAGGTGAAGGACTTCATGGCCGTCTCGCAGCGGTCGACCGAGTCGACGGCCTTGCGGATCATCTCGGGCGGCAGCTCGAAGCCGGCCTCGCGGGCCCGCGCCAGCCCGACCAGGCAGGTGGCGGTGGTGAAGCTCATCGAGGTGAAGGACGGCTTGTAGGTCTTGAGCTCCTGCAGGCTGAGGTAGCCCCAGCCGCCGTCGAGGCACTGGTAGAGCTCCAGCTTCTCGATCATGCGGCGGCAGACCGCACCCATCTCCTCGGCGCGCGGGTCGTCGGGCTGGGCCAGCAGCCGCTCGCTCAGGCACTGCAGGGTGTAGCCGAGCGCCCAGACGGTGTAGTGCTCGAGCATGTCGGCGCGCTTGACCTCGTGCTCGGCCAGGATCAGGTCGACACCGCGGTCGGCGGCGGCGCGGCTGGCCTCGGTCTGGTAGGGGCTGCGGTCGAGCGCCATCACGCACAGCGCCGTGGTGGCGACGCGGAAGACGTGGTGGCCGCCCGGCACCGAACACAGCACCTCGATCGGCCGCGGCGAGTGGTGGCTGCCCCAGGCGCCGCTCGGGCGCTGGTTGGCCACCAGCCACTCGACCGCCTTGCGGATCGCCACCGCGCGCGGCGGGTTCAGGTGGGCGGCCGGATCAGGAGCGGTCGGCGCCGGGGCGGCGCCCTGCGGCAGCGCGGCGGCTGCCAGGAGCAGGGAGGCGATCATCGGGCCACCACGACCTTGGCGCGCATTCCAGGGGCCCAGCCTGAGTGGCGGCTGGTCATGTGGACCAGGCCGGCGTACTGGTTCTCGGGGCCGCGGGCGCTGTCGGGCAGCGGGAAGACCTCGATTGTCAGCGTGCCGCTGAGCTCGCCGTCGGTGGTGATGACCGGCTTGACCGTCACCGCGGCGCCTTGCTGCAGGCCGCTGATCTGCGACTC
>JACNJP010000159.1 GCA_014382465.1 Planctomycetota bacterium | reverse complement strand
TGACCGAGCGCCCGGGGCTGGAGTCCTTCTCCTCGCGGGTCTCGGGGCCGCCGTCGCTGAAGAACGCCGACGAGCTGCTGCACCAGGCCGCCGACGCCCGCGAGGCCGGCGAGCTCGACCGGGCCGCCGGGCTGGACGCCGAGGCGCGCGAGCTCACCGAGACCTTCGAGGCGGTCAAGTTCTTCGTCGACCGCACCGGCGAGCAGCCCCGGCTGGCGGTCAACACCGGGCGCACGGCGCTCGACGACCCCTACGAGCTCGACCAGGACCGCTGGGGGCTGGCGGAGCTGGGCGGCTGGACCGGCTGGGTCCTGGTCGACTTCGACCTCGCCCCGATGGTCTCGGTCTCCGGCTGGCAGCGCTTCTACTTCAAGAGCCACCAGCCCCTCGAGGTCTACGCCACCGCGGTGCAGATCGACCCCTTCAACCCGGCGACGCCGATCAGCACCCCGGACGAGGCGGCCGCCGAGCTGGCCGCGGCGATCGGCCCGTACTACACCCAGGGCTTCCCCGACGCCTACATCAGCTACAAGAGCGACCTGCTGGGCACCAAGGACTTCATCTCGCAGAGCGACACCGTCTTCGACGAGCGGCGCGAGATGATGCGCTACGCCTTCGACGAGTACACCGGCCGCGGCGGCCTGCTGTTCTTCTACGTCGGCTCGCTCGACCTGCCCTGCCACATGCTGTGGCACGCCCAGGACGCCGAGCACCCGCACCAGGAGCCCGACGCCGCCGAGTACCAGGACCAGATCCTGCGCGTCTACGACCAGGTCGACGCCCTGCTGGGCGAGGCCATGGCCAGGCTGGAGGCCTGGCCCGACGCTGAGCTGATCGTCATGAGCGACCACGGCTTCGCCCCCTTCCGCCGCAAGATGCACGTCAATGACTGGCTGGTGCAGGAGGGCTACCTGGTCCTCAAGGACGGCCCGCAGGCCACCGGCTCGCTGCTCGGCGAGGACTCGATCGTCGACTGGTCGAGGTCCACGGCCTACTGCATCGGCTTCAACGGCGTGATCCTCAACCGCGTAGATCGCGAGCCCCGCGGCATCGTCACCGAGGCCCAGGCGCCGGCCCTGATCGAGGAGATCGCCGCCAAGCTGCGGCTGCTCGAGGACGGCGGCCGGCCGGTGTTCCGGCGCGTGCTGCCGGCCTCGGAGGTCTTCCACGGCAACCGCCTTTGGCAGGCGCCCGACCTCCAGCTCGGCTTCGACGTCGGCTTCGGCGCCTCCGACGAGTGCGCCACCGGCGGCGTCACCGGCGAGGGCGTGATGGTCGACAACGACTCGCGCTGGTCCGGCAGCCACCTGATGGACCCCGAGGTGGTGCGCGGCACCCTCCTCACCAACCGGCCGCACGCCCTGTCCAAGGACCCGGCCCTCGAGGACGTCACCGCCACCCTCTACCGGCTGTTCGACGTCGAGATCCCGGCCGAGATCGACGGCCAGCCGCTCTTCTGATCCCCGAAAACGAGATACCGCCATGTTTGGAGGCAACAAAGTCAAGGTCAACAAGGACATCCTCGAGCGCTGCAAGAAGTGCGCCGAGATCGCCGGCTACTCCTCCGTCGAGGAGTTCGTCGAGCACGTCCTCGAGAAGGAATTGAAGACCATCGAGAGCGCCGGCTCGTCCGATGACGCCATCACCGAGTCGCTGCGCGGCCTGGGTTACATCAGCTGATCCCGGCGCCGCCGCGGCGGCGCCCACCCTCACTCCCCGCCGATGAAGAGCACCGTCCTCGTCGTCGCCGTCTGCGCGGCCTTCACCGCCCTGATGGTGTTCGCGCCCTCGGTCCTGAACGCCGTCTTCGACGGCCTGGACCTCGCCCTGGGCTGGATGGGCCCGCTGTGGGTCGTCACCCTGCTGAGCGCCGCGGTCGGCGTCCTGTTCATCATGGCCTTCCCCCACATCTCGTGGCAGCGGGGCATCGTCAAGTTCAAGGACAACGGCAAGTACAACCTGCTGGGCATCCGGCTGTTCCAGGACAACCTCAAGTCGGTGATGCAGAGCACCGCCGGCACCCTGGGCTGGAACTTCGGCTACCTGGGCCTGAACATCGTCCCGATGGTGGTCATGGCGCTGCCCTTCATGGCGGTCTGGTTCCAGTTCAACTCGCTCTACGCCTTCGACCCGCTCCAGGTCGGCGACCAGCGGATTGTCGTGGCGCAGCTCCGCGACGACGTCGACCCGGCCGAGGTCGAGCTGGTGACGCCCGCGGGCGCCGGCTGGAGCGTGGCGGCGGCGCCGGTGCGGATCGCCGGCGGCAAGGGCGAGCGCTTCCTTCACTTCGGCCTGAGCGCCGACGCCGACGGCGAGTTCGACATCGTCTACCGCCACGCCGGCGAGGAGGTGACCAAGAAGGTCATGATCGGCGCGAAGACCGGCCGGCTGACGCCGGTGCGCACCGCCCACCCGTGGGGGATGTTCTTCCAGACCAAGGACCCGATCCTCTACTTCGGCGAGGGCGTGCTGGCGCCCGACAGCTTCGTCCAGACCATCTACCTGGAGTACCCGCCGGCGCCCCTCGGGCCCTTCGGCGGCGGCGAGATCGCCATCATGATCCTGTTCGTGGTCGTCTCGCTGATCTTCGGCTTCGCCCTCAAGGGCTTCTTCGGCGTCGAGATCTAGCCGCCGCCGCGGCGGCTCCCCGCGGGGCTGGCTCTCCGGAGCCGGCCCCGCGCCCTTATCCTGGCGCGGGTGAAGCTGCACTGGAAGATCCTGCTGGGCATGCTGCTCGGGGTGGTGGCCGGCCTCGGGCTCCAGCTCCTCACCGAGGTGAGCTGGCTCAAGGAGGTCTCCCGGGCCGGCGTCGAGACCCTGAAGATGGATCCGGAGTGCCAGCGGGCGGAGTGGATCGCCCCGCTGGCGGTGGTCGCCGACATCTTCATGCGCCTGCTGAAGATGCTGATCGTGCCGCTGATCCTGACCAGCATCGTCTCGGGGGTGACCTCGATCTCCGGCGGCGCCGAGTTCGGCCGCCTCGGCCTCAAGACCCTGGTTTACTACATGACGACCTCGCTGCTGGCGATCTTCGCCGGCCTGACGATGGTCAACCTGTTCCAGCCCGGCACCGGCGCCGAGCTCGGCCTCGAGGTGCCCGACGCCTTCGCCGCCGCCCAGGGCGCCAGCTTCGTCGACGTGCTCCAGAACATGGTGCCGCCGAACGTCTTCGCCGCCCTCGGCGACAACCGCGGCATGCTGCAGGTCATCGTCTTCGCGCTGATCTTCGGCTTCTTCATCGGCCGCACGCCGGCGCCGCACGGGCCGCGCGTCAGGGAGCTGTTCCAGAGCCTCTTCGAGGTCATGATGCGCGTCGCCGAGGGCGTGCTGACCCTGGTGCCCTACGGCGTCTTCGCCCTGGTGGCGAAGGTGGTGGGGGAGACCGGCATCGAGGTCTTCAAGCCGCTCGCCTTCTTCATGGCCATCGTCTTCGGCACGCTGCTGTTCCACGCCGCGGTGGTGCTGCCGCTCCTCCTGTGGATCGTCGGCCGGATCAGCCCGCTGCAGTGGTTCAAGGCGATGGCGCCGGCGCTGATGACGGCCTTCACCACCAGCAGCTCGTCGATGACCCTGCCGGTGTCGATGGAGTCCTGCGAGCACCGCGGCAAGGTCAGCAACAAGATCACTTCCTTCGTGCTGCCGCTCGGCGCCACCATCAATATGGACGGCACGGCGCTCTACGAGTGCGTCGGCGTGATCTTCCTGAGCCAGTACTACGCCAGCCACAACCCCGCCCTCGAGCTGACGCTGGCGATGCAGTTCTTCGTCGTCGTCACCGCTCTGCTGGCCTCGGTGGGCGCCGCCGGGATCCCCAGCGCCGGCCTGGTGCTCAAGGCCACCATCCTCAAGGCCCTCGGCCTGCCCGACGACGGCGTGCTGCTGCTGCTGGCGATCGACCGGCCGCTGGACATGATGCGCACCGCGGTCAACGTCTGGTCCGACTCCTGCGGCGCCGCCCTGATCGCCAAGAGCGAGGGCGACCCGGTTCTCCAGGCCGGGCCGCCGTGCGAGAATCCGCCCCCCTCGGCGCCTGACCCGCCGCCGCCCGCCACGCCGCCCGTTTGACCTGATCTGAAATGGACGAAGGAAGCTCCTCCGACGCCGACACCATCGTCATCGACGCCACGAGCGAGGCGATCGAGATCCAGACCGAATCCGTCGACCTCGGCGCGCTGCCCGCGGTCCGCCGCGAGCAGCTGCCCAAGGTCCTGGTGGTCTTCCCGCTGAACCGCTCGGTGCCCTTCCCGAGCCTGATCATGCCGGTGATGGCCGAGTCCGGCGACGAGACCGCCACCATGGAGAAGGCGGTGGCCCAGGGCAAGTTCGTCGGCCTGCTGCACGCACCCGGCGCGATGGCGCCGTGGAAGAAGGAGGACTTCACCACCACCGGAGTGGTGGCCCAGGTCCACAAGCGCATCAAGCTGCCGGACGGTAATTCCAACTACGTCTGCCGCGGCCTGCGCCGCTTCGTGGTCGAGAAGTGGGTGCGGCTCGGCAAGGTCCTGGTGGCCCAGGTCGGCTACCCCGAGGAGGTCTACCCGCCCGAGCCCGAGACCGAGGCCCTGGCGCGTAACGTGCTCAAGCTGGCGCAGCAGGTCGCCGGCCACCAGCCGGCGCTGGGCGACGGCTTCTCGCTGGCGGTTGCCAACATGGAGCCCCCCGGCAACCTGGCCGACTTCAGCGCCGCCTACCTGATCAAGGAGAGCCCCGCCAAGCAGGCCATCCTCGACGAATTCGACGTCCGCGCGCGGCTGCTGGCCGTCGACGAGGCCCTGACCAAGGAGCTGGTGACCCTCGAGCTCGGCGACCGGATCCAGAAGGAGATCCGCGAGCGGATCGAGGAGCAGCAGAAGCAGTACTTCCTGCGCGAGCAGATCAAGATCATCCGCCGCGAGCTGGGCGAGGAGCAGGACCCGCAGGAGGCCGACCGCGAGCTGTTCCTCGGGCGCCTGGAGCAGGGCGAGTACCCGGCGGAGGTCGCCGCCAAGGTGCGCTCCGAGGTCGACCGCCTCAGCACCATCCCGTCGATGTCGCCGGAGTACCCGGTGGTCCGCAACTACCTCGAGTGGCTCACCGAGCTGCCGTGGGGCGTGTCGAGCGCCGACCGCATCGACATCGACCGCGCCCAGAAGATCCTCGACCGCGACCACTACGGCCTCAGCGAGGCCAAGGAGCGGATCCTCGAATTCCTCGGCGTGCGCAAGATGAGGTCCGGGCACAGCGGCGCGATCCTGTGCTTCGCCGGCCCGCCCGGGGTCGGCAAGACCTCGCTGGCGATGGCCATCGCCGAGGGCATGGGCCGCAAGCTCGACCGCATGAGCCTGGGCGGCATGCGCGACGAGGCCGAGATCAAGGGCCACCGCCGCACCTACGTCGGCGCCCTGCCGGGCCGCATCCTGCAGATGCTGCGGCGCGCCGGCACCAACAACCCGGTGATCGTGCTCGACGAGGTCGACAAGGTCGGCAAGGACTTCCGCGGCGACCCGGCCAGCGCCCTGCTCGAGGTGCTCGACCCGGCGCAGAACCACGCCTTCCTCGACCACTTCCTCGACATCCCCTTCGACCTGTCGAGGGTGCTGTTCATCGCCACCGCCAACGTCCTGCCGGCGATCCCCGGGCCGCTGCGGGACCGCATGGAGATCATCGACCTGCCCGGCTACGTCACCGCCGAGAAGGTCCAGATCGCCCGCCGCCACCTGCTGCCGCGGCAGCTCGAGGAGCACGGTCTGGACCCGAAGCGGCTCAAATTGGCGCCGGCGGCCCTCCGCGCCCTGATCCAGGGCTGGACCCGCGAGGCCGGCGTGCGCGCGGTCGAGAAGAAGATCGCCTCGCTGTGCCGCAAGCGCACCCTGGAGGTGGCGCGGCGCAAGCGGCCCAAGGCCGAGATCGGCGTCGCCGAGCTGGCCAAGTACCTCGGCCCGCCGCGCTTCAGCGACGACCGCGTGCGGCTGCGCCCGGGCGTCGGCGTGGCGCTCGGGCTGGCCTACACGCCCTACGGCGGCGACGTGCTCGAGATCGAGTGCGCCGCCTTCCGCGGCCAGGGCCGGGTCGCCTTCACCGGCAGCCTGGGCGACGTCATGACCGAGTCCTGCCGCATCGCCCACAGCTTCCTGCGCTCGAACTGCAAGGACTTCTGCATCGACCACGACCGGATCGCCAAGCAGGACGTCCACGTCCACTTCCCGGCCGGGGCGGTGCCCAAGGACGGCCCCTCGGCCGGCGCCGCCATCGCCTGCGCCATGCTGTCCCGGCTCACCGGCCGGCGCATGAAGGCGCGCACGGCGATGACCGGCGAGCTGACCCTCACCGGCGAGATCCTGCCGGTCGGCGGCATCCGCGAGAAGGTGCTGGCGGCCAAGCGCATGGGCATCAAGACGGTGCTGCTGCCGGGCCAGAACCAGCGCGACGTCGAGCTGCTCGACCCGCTGTGGACCCGCGGCATGAGCTTCGTCTACCACGACCGCTTCGAGCAGGTGGTGGCGGCGGCCTTCCCCGCGGCGGCCGGCCGGGGCTGACCCCCCCCGCCGCCGCCGGAGTTCAGGGCGCCGGCCGGGCCTGCACGCCGCCGGGCTGGTCGAGCAGCAGGCCGAGCAGCTCGGCGGCGGATTCGAGCCTCAGCGCCGCCCGCTCCCAGCTCGGATCCGGCCGGCCGAGGTTCGGGATCACCACCGTGTAGGCGCCCGAGGCGACCGCGGCGGCGACGCCGGTGGCGGAGTCCTCCACCGCGATGCAGGCCGCCGCCGGCGCGCCGATGGCCGCCGCCGCCGCCAGGAAGACGTCCGGCTCCGGCTTGCCGCGGGCGACGTCGTCGTGGCCGGAGAGGCGGTGGGGGGAGAACTCCGCGAGGCCGGCGCCGGGCCGCGGGGCCTCGATCTGGGGCCGCGGCGGGCCGCTGGGGACCGCGCACCGGACGCCGCGCCCGCGCCGCGCCTCCGGGCGGTC
>JACNJP010000302.1 GCA_014382465.1 Planctomycetota bacterium | reverse complement strand
GGACTCGGGGGGCTTTAGAGGTTGTCGATCTCCCCTTGACGGTATGCGGCCAGTTCCTTGGTCAAGGCGGCCAGGTCGGCCCCGCCGAGCAGCTTCTGGTAGGCCTCGATCCGGGTCTCGCCGGCGAACAGGGCGTCGGCGTAGGCGCGGAACTTGTCCTGCTGCGGCCGCGGCGCCTTCGACCACAGGTAGCGCAGCAGCAGGTAAGACTCCGGCACCGC
The DNA here is from genome assembly GCA_014382465.1 of Planctomycetota bacterium. Lineage (GTDB taxonomy): Bacteria > Planctomycetota > UBA1135 > UBA1135 > UBA1135 > J029. The sequence continues at coordinate 6,721 of JACNJP010000302.1, read as the reverse complement.
CCAGTAGGCGTGCTTGTCCCACTCGGCCTCGGGCAGGTTGACGAGCTGGTGGGCCTGGAAGAACCAGCCGTCCTCGTTCTCGGCGCTGCGCTCGATCAGCGCCAGGTTGACCCTCGGCTCGACCGCCTGGCCGATGACAGCGCAGGCCGACAGGATCCCGCCGAAGCCGTGCACGAACCAGCGCGGGGCGTGGTCGACGTCGAGCGTGGAGTCGAGCATCTGCGGCCACAGGGCGCCGAAGAGCGCCGGGGGGGAGGCCAGGTCGGTGTGCTCGGCGTCCTCGACCACCAGGCTGAAGCGGTAGGCCGGCAGGTAGCCGGCGGCGTCCTCGTCGAGCCCGGCCCGCTTGCAGAAGGCCTTGCGGGCGTCCTGGTCGAGGAAGTGGAGCACCAGCAGCGGCTCCGAGGGCTGCCGGATCTGGCCCCAGTAGCGGTTGACGAAGCCGAGCGCGATCACCCCGCCCTCGCCGAGGGTCTGGACCAGGTCGGCGTCGCCCTCGCTGACCAGGTTCAGGAGGCTGCCGGCGTACTGGCGGACGCCGGTCGCCTCGGCCTGCTCGAGGGCCGCCCGGATCGCCCGGCGGGCGTCCCCGACGCGCTGGGACAGGCCGCCGGCGGCCACCACCTGGTCGAGGACCTCGAGCATCCTGCGCGGGCCGTAGGCCCGGCCCGTCAGCCGCGCCAGCGGATAACCGACGTCGTCAGGCCAGTCGCCCAGGCGCTTGAGCAGCTCCTCGGTGGCCTTCTGACGCTGTCCGAGGTGGAACTGGGCCCGCCACTCGAGGGCGTGGAGGGGGCCGAAATCGTCCATGCCGGCCTTGCGGGCCTCGGCCACCTGGGCGGCGCAGGCCCGCCACTCGCCGAGCAGCATGTGGCGCAACGCGCCGGCGTAGGCCAGGACGGCGGCGTCCAGGCCGCCGTGCTCCGCGGACCATTCGGGCAGGACGATCTTGGCATCCGGATCGAGCAGCTCCTGCCAGGCGGCGCGGGCCGCCTCCGGGACACCGTCGGGCGCCCGGAAGGGCGGCCGGGAGTCGGAGGAGGCCTTCATGTCGGCGAACCAGGCCGGCATGTCGGCGCCGAAATCGTACTCCTGGCGGACGAACTTCTTGCGCCGCTGGTCGACCATCTCCCGGCTCCGGTTGGCCCACAGGTCGGGGTCGAGCTGGCCGCTGAAGTCGATCTCCTTGACGCCCACGCCGCTGAAGCCGAGGTAGCCGTCGGTCAGGTCGGGATGGCTGGTCTCCCAGGAGCCGATCTTCCTGCTGCCGCGCTTGAAGCTGAAGGTGCTCCGGCGGAGCTCGGCGCTGTAGGCCCAGTCGCCGTCCGGCTCGTCGAGCTTGTCGGTGGCGGTCAGAAACACCTCGAAGGGCGAGCCGACGCGCTCCAGCCGGCGCGGTTGGAGCAGCGGCGGAGACTTCTTGGTCCGCTTGAACCCCGGCGAGAACTTCCAGCCGCTGGCGCCGGCCTCGTCGAAGCCGACCAGCAGGGCGATGCTCTCCGGCTCGGCGGGCCAGGTCCCCTCGAGGCTGAACTTGAGGTCGCCGGTGAGCGGGGCGCGGAAGAACCACTGGCCCTCGGCCTGGAAGAAGTCGTCCAGGCGCTGCTCGGCCGTCAGTTCCTCCCAGGCGTAGACCATCCGGATCTTCAGGCCGCTCTCCTTGAAGCTCTTGACCTCGCCGTGGAACAGGTCCGACGGCCCGGCCCCGGGGAATTGGGCGTAGAAGGCCCAGTCCGCCAGCCGCTCCTGGATCGGGCCCAGCCGCGCCAGGACCTCGCCGCGGTCGGACGCGCCGGCCACGGCGTCCATCAGGGACTGCCGGGCGGCGAGGTAGTTGCCGGTGCTGGCGAGTTCCTCCGCCGCCGCCAGGGTCTCGTCCAGGGCCTGGGCGGAGAGGGAGGAGGTCAGGGATAGGACCAGCGGCAAAACGAATCTCATGGCCCGACCAGCCTAGCAGGGCTTAGGGTAGGCTTCGGCTCTAGATTCCGCGCCGCCCGCGGCGGTAGAATGGCCTATGGACCTTCCGCTGGCACTCACCTTCGACGATGTCCTCCTGGTCCCCCAGGAGTCCGATGTCCTGCCGACCGATGTCCAGACCGGCACCCGCTTCTCGCGCAACGTGTGCCTCAACATCCCGGTGGCCTCCGCCGCGATGGACACGGTCACGGAATCGAGCCTGGCGATCGCCCTGGCCCTGCAGGGCGGGATCGGCGTGATCCACCGCAACCTGGCGGTGGAGGACCAGGTGCGCCAGGCCGACATCGTCAAGCGCTCCGCCCACGGCGTCATCCACGACCCGCTGACCTTGTCGCCGGACGAGCGGCTGGCCGACGCCCACCGGCTGATGGAGCGCCACAACATCTCCGGCTTCCCGGTGGTCGACGGCGACCGGCTGGTCGGCATCCTGACGCGCCGCGACCTCAAGTTCCAAGGCGGCGACGACACCAAGGTGCGCGACGTCATGACCGCCGAGAACCTGGTCACCGCCTCCCCCGGCACCTCGCTCGAGGCGGCGCGCTCGATCCTGCACCAGGCCAAGGTCGAGAAGCTGCTGCTGGTGGACCAGGCGGGCAACCTCGAGGGCCTGATCACGATGCGCGACATCCGCCTCACCGAGCAGTTCCCGCACGCGGCCAAGGACCGCGACGGCTGCCTGGTGGTCGGCGCCGCCATCGGGGTGCTCGACTACGAGCGCGCCGAGGCCCTGGTGGAGGCCGGCGTCGACGTCCTGGTGGTCGACACCGCCCACGGCCACAGCTCGAACGTCATGGAGACCGTGCGCGAGCTGAAGCGCCGCGACCTGGTCGACGTGGTCGCCGGCAACATCGCCACCGGCGAGGCCGCCGAGGCCCTGCTCGAGGCCGGCGCCGACGGCATGAAGGTCGGCATCGGCCCCGGCTCGATCTGCACCACCCGGGTGGTCGCCGGGGTCGGCGTGCCGCAGTTCACGGCCGTCTACCAGGTCTGCCAGGTGTGCGCCTCGGAGGACGTGCCGGTGATCGCCGACGGCGGCATCCGCCACAGCGGCGACGCCGTCAAGGCGCTCGGGGCCGGGGCCTCCACGGTCATGCTCGGCAGCCTGTTCGCCGGCGTCGAGGAGAGCCCGGGCGAGACCTTCCTCTACGAGGGCCGCACCTACAAGGCGGTGCGCGGCATGGGCTCGCTGGCGGCGATGGTCGAGGGCGGCAAGGCCCGCTACGGCCAGGCCAGCGTCCACGAGACCCAGAAGCTGGTGCCCGAGGGGATCGAGGGCATGATCCCGAGCCGCGGCCCGCTGGCGCCCTTCGTCTACCAGTTCGTCGGCGGCATCCGCGCCGGCATGGGCTACGTCGGCGCCGAGGACCTGTGCATCTTCCGCGCCAAGGCCCGCTTCGTTCAGGTCACCGGCGCCGGCGTCAAGGAGAGCCACCCGCACGACGTGCGCATCACCAAGGAAGCGCCGAACTACCTGCTCGGCATCTGAGGGCCGCGCTGAATCCCCCAACGATGCACGAACGGATCCTGATCGTCGACTTCGGCTCCCAGTACACCCAGCTGATCGCGCGGCGGGTCCGGGAGCACCAGGTCTTCTCCGAGGTGGTGACGCCGCAGCGGGCGCTCGAGCGCGCCGCCGGCGACGACCTCAAGGGCATCATCCTGAGCGGCGGCCCGGCCAGCGCCTACGCCGAGGGCGCGCCGACCCTGCCGCCGGAGATCCTCGGGCGCGGCGTGCCGGTGCTCGGCATCTGCTACGGCATGCAGTGGATCTGCGAGGCCCTCGGCGGCGCCGTCGCCCCCGGCGAGAGCCGCGAGTACGGGTTCACCGAGGTCGAGGTGCTGGCCCGAGACGGCCTCTTCAGCGGCGTCTCGGCCCGGACGGTGGTCTGGATGAGCCACGGTGACCGGGTCCAGGCGCTGCCGGCCGGCTTCCAGCGACTGGCGCGGAGCGAGCACTGCCCGGAGGCGGCGGTCGGGCACCTCGAGCGCCGGCTCTACGGCCTGCAGTTCCACCCCGAGGTCTCGCACACCCGCGAAGGGGTGACGGTGCTGCGCAATTTCCTCCACTGGGTCTGCGGCTGCCAGCACGACTGGTCGGCCGGCGACCTGGCCGGGGAGCTGGTGGCCAGGGTCGCGGCCCAGGTGGGGGAGGACGGTGAGATCGTGCTCGGGCTCTCCGGCGGGGTCGACTCCTCGGTCGTCGGCGCCATCTGTCAGCGCGCCGTCGGACGCCGCACCCACGCCATCTTCGTCGACAACGGCCTGCTGCGCGCCGGCGAGCGCCAGCTGGTCGAGGAGACCTTCCGCGACCACTTCGAGCTCGACCTGACGGTGGTCGACGCCGCCGACCGCTTCCTCGAGCGGCTGGCCGGAGTCAGCGACCCGGAGCGGAAGCGCAAGATCATCGGCCACGAGTTCATCGAGGTGTTCCGCGACGAGGCCAAGCGCTTCCAGCGGGCCCACTTCCTGGCCCAGGGCACCCTCTACCCCGACGTCATCGAGTCGGTGGCGGCGCACGGCGGACCGACCGCCGTGATCAAGTCGCATCACAACGTCGGCGGCCTGCCCGACGACCTGGAGATGGACCTGGTCGAGCCCCTGCGGCTGCTGTTCAAGGACGAGGTCCGCGAGCTCGGCCGCTTCCTCGGCCTGCCCGAGGAGATGGTCGCCCGGCAGCCCTTCCCGGGCCCCGGGCTCGGGGTCCGCTGCGTCGGCGAGTGTTCCCCCGAGCGCATCGAGCTGCTGCGCCAGGCCGACCGGGTGGTGCGGGAGGAATTCGAGCTCCGCGGCGAAAACCTGGATGTCTGGCAGTACTTCGCCGTGCTGACCGGTTCGCGCTCGGTGGGGGTCATGGGCGATTATCGGACCTACGAGGAGGCCTGCGCCATCCGGGCGGTCCAATCGGACGACGGCATGACCGCCGACTGGGTCTACCCCAGCCGCGAGTGCCTCCAGGCCATCTCCAGCCGGATCATCAACCAGGTCCGGGGTATCAACCGGGTGGTGCTGGACATCACCTCCAAGCCCCCCGGGACCATCGAATGGGAGTAGGGCTGCCCTCCGGGAGGCACTTTGATTCCCTCCTCAGGGCCTCTTGGCCAGAAGGAGGGATAGGAAATCGCGGTTTGCCATCTTTTCTTGGTCCGCAGGTCTATTAACTACTGCCATGCGCCTTTTCTCCGCCGCGATTCTCTTTGGGCTTTCCTTCGGGACCGCCATCGCACAGGATCCGGGCCTCACCGATAACCTGGCCGGACTCCATGGACGCTCGGACTTCCACCCCGGTGGATCCGGCACCGGTGGACGCTCCGCCTATGACGGCCTCCCGGTCTATCACAACAGCGAGGCCCTGGTGTGCTCCGACTGCCACTCGATGCACGCGAGCGCCCAGCACGACTACGCCGGCGGGACCGGCTCGGATCCCTTCGCGACCGGTGGCTATCCCTGGACCACCCAGCCCACCTCGAAGCTCCTCAAGGCGCCCAACTCCTTGGACCTCTGCCTGGCCTGCCACGACGGCCACGTCGGCATCCCGGACGTCTTGGGCGCCGACGTCAACGGCCTGACCCAGCGCTCGGGCGGGCACTTCGAGCCGCCCGACACCAACCCCCACACCGGCCACAACCTCGGCTACATCCCCGAGTCCATGAAGGGCGCGTGGGGGTACTGCAGCCGCTGCCACTTCGGCGGCACCTTCGGCACGGCGCAGGTCGAGTGCATCGACTGCCACAACAAGCACGGCAACCACCGGGCCAGGAACCTGCAGTGGGCGTCCAACCCGGGCGGCGAGCCGCCGCTGGGCCTGTTCATGGATCCGGCCGTCGGCGCCGCCTTCGGCGACATGGCGCGCTACGAGCGGGCCAACGTCGCCTACGGCACGCTGGATTCGGTCAGCCTGCGGGAGCCGTCGAACATCTGCATCGACTGCCACCACACCTTCTCCGGCGGCTACTACATCGACCGCAACGCCGACGGCTTCCACGAGCGGCACCCGGCCTACGATTCCGAGCGAGCCAGCCCCAACACCGTCAGCCAGGGCGCGACCAAGGGCTCCACCGACCCGGGCCACTGGGAAGGGGGCACCGGCTCCGGCTTCGAGGTCGACCGGCTCCGCTTCGTGGTCCAGGGCGCCGACACCTTCGCCGCCGCGACCGCCGTCTCCGCCCTCAACAACGGCGTCTTCTGCCTCAGCTGCCACTACGCCCACGGCTCCGACCAGAGCTTCTCCCTGATCTGGCCCGAGCCCGAGCCGGGCTCCGGCCGGCGCGGCTGCGACCAGTGCCACAACAAGGCCGGGTACTGATCCCCGGGGCACCCCGCTCGGCCGGAGCCGCCGGAGGCAATAGAGCTTCCTGACCCGCGGGTCATGGGGTAGGATTCCGTCGAGTCATGAGCAAGATGCGCGACGACCGCTGGTGGTGGCCGACAGGGCCCGAGGGACTCTCGGGGCCGGGCGCCGGTCGCTGACGCTCCTCCCCGCACCACCCTCTCGGGCCTCCGAATCTCTCGGAGGCCCGTTTTCTTTTGCCGAAAGAACCCTGTGAGCTGCTTCCTCGCCACCTCGACCGCCGCCCTGGCCGAAACCCACCGGCTCGCCTGGGCTGAGCTGCCGGCCGACCTCCACACCCCGGTGCGGGCCTTCCTGGCCCTGCGCGCCGCCGGCCGCCGGGTCTGCCTGCTCGAGTCGGCCGAGGGGCCGGAGCGCCTGGCCCGCTTCTCCTTCCTCGGGGTGGATCCGGTGGCC
>JACNJP010000315.1 GCA_014382465.1 Planctomycetota bacterium | reverse complement strand
TCGCCGCGAAGTAGAGCGTCGCGCCCAGACCGTAGATGTCGCTCCGGTGGTCGGCTGATTTGGCGTCGCGGCGCTGCTCGGGGCTGGCGTAGTCCAGGGTCCCCATGCCGTAGCCGGTCAGGGACAGGTCGCTGTCGTGGCCCATGCGGGCCAGACCGAAATCAGTCAGCTTGGGCGTGCCGTCCGCGGCGAAGAGCACGTTGGCGGGCTTGACGTCGCGGTGGATCACGCCCTTGCGGTGAGCGAAAGCGAGGGCCTTGGCCAGGCCGCGGGCGAGGCCGAGGAAGGCGTCGTCCCCGAGCGCGCCGTCGCGGGCGACGCGGTCGTGGAGGGTCTCCCCTTCCACGTACTCCATCACCAGGTAGTGGCCGTGGTCGTCCTCGCCGCGGTCGTGGACGGCGCGGATGTTCTGGTGGTTGAGGGCCGCGATGGTGGAGGACTCGCGCAGGAAGCGCTGCACGCCCTGGTCGTCGGCGTCGAGGATGCGCTTGATCGCGACCTCACGATTGCCCATGCCGGGTTTGGTATCGCGGGCGAGGTAGACGGCGCCCATGCCTCCTTGGCCGAGAGTGCGAAGGGTCTCGTAGCGGTCGGCGATGAGGGCGCCGGTGGGTTCGGCCTCCGCCCGGGCCTGGGGGTCGCCGAGAGTCGGCTGGAGGGAAAGCCCGGCACCGGAGGAGGGGCCGGGGGCGCCCTGGTCATGGGAAGTCGGTGACGCGGTCAAACCAGAGGCTGCTGCGGTATACGGCAGGCGTTCACCGCACCCTCCGCAGAACCGGACTCCGCCGGAGTTCTCAAAGCCGCAATCCGGGCAGCGCGCCATTTAGGGGACGAGATCCGCCTCTACTTCAATGCGGAACGACAGGCCGGGCACTCCGCGACCTCGAGGGGAACATTGGTTCGACAATGCGGACACGGGACCAAGTTGGTGGTGGCCTTGGCGGCGGCCACATCCGCCATGTCGCGCATGGAGTCCTTGTGCAGGCCAGCCATCCTCTCTAATTCCTCGTGCTGCCCGGCCTTGGCAAGCCGGATCCCCTCCTTCAGCAGCTCGACTTGCTGTTCAGCGCTGGCGCTTTGGTAGCGAGCCTTCAAGGCTTCCGCGGCATCCGGGCTGACGGACGACAACAGTGCGAGGACGAGTTCGGGGTCCTCCGTCCCACTCATCTGGCTCAGCAGTTCGCGCTTCCCTCGCTGTTTGGCCTCGAGGAGCTTGATCGATATTTCTGTTTCGTGCTCCCGCTTTCTCCGCTCACGATCTTCTGCGTTCGTCGCCCGGAGTTCATCGATGTCGATCCTCGCCTTCTCGAGATCGACGAATTCCCTCAGATCAGCGTCCGCCGCGAGTGCCCGGAGCTTGACCTCATGCTCCTTTTGGATGATCTCGTTGGCCCGGATCCATCCGGACTTCTCATCCTCCAGACAACGCCGAATCTCGGCGACCTGTGCTTCGGTGAGGAGTTTGGACTTCTCGATCTCGAACAGCGTTTCGTCGCTGATCCGGTGCTCCGCAGCCAGAGCCTTCTGGAGCTTGCCGAGATCATCCAACCCCGCCTCTGCTTGACGGGCTTTCTCCTTGTTCGCAGCGAGGCCCTCTTCGCCGGCCTGGATCTCGCCAAGCCGTTCGCTCTCGATCTCGAATCCGCGGAGACCGTCGAAGCCGAGGCCCACCACCCCCAGGGCCCGGCCGAGGCCCTCACGGAGCGAAGTCTCGAGCCGACTCCTCGCGCCGGCGTCGAGCCTCACCAGGTCCTTCGCGAGGCTGGACTGGATGAAGTCCCTCACGACGGCCTCGAGCGGACCGCGCAGCCAGGCGCTGAGCTGCCCCGGGGTCAGTGAATTCGCGTCCTTGAGGAGGTTCGTCGCCAGCGCGGCGGCGTCCCGCAGGGACACGGCGAGCTGGACATGGAAACCCACAAGGAAACCGTCCTGGGTCGAGACCCCGAGGGATCCGGCACGCTCCGCCTGGCCGCCAGCAGGGAAGGACCAGCTCAGCTCGGTGTCCCCGGCATCGACCGCGATCACGGTCAGGGTGTGGATGTATTGGTCGCCAGCGTACGCCGAGAGGGCGTCATTCGTCGTCGAGGTCCACCCCGGCCCGAGGTCCTCCGCCACCCGGCCATCCACCAGCAGCAGGGCACGCGTCCCCTGATCGACGACTACGCCTCCGTTCAGGGCACCCTGCAGCGCATCGCGCGGATCCGAGGTGAGATCCCCGCCTTCCGAGAACTCGGCGATCTCGATGCGCCTCGCGAACTCTCCACCGCGCCGCGACCAGCGGACCAGGACGAATCGCGCATCAATCTCCTCCAGCCGAGCGCCGCAGTGCCCGCAAGCCTCCCCTTCGAAGGGGACGATGCGGTGGCAGTGGTTGCAGGTCCGCCGGAAGTCTTGGACCGGAGACCCGCAGGAGCAGAAGTTGGCGCCGGGCTCCAACTTCTTCCGGCATTCGATGCAACGCTTCAGGAAAAGCATGGGGTCTAGATCTCCAGTTTCTAATTCAGGGTCTTGATCAGGTCGCTTCGCTCACCGAGGCGCCGCTGAACGCCCTCGGCGAGTGCATCCAACCTCTTCAGCATAGTCGCGGCCGTTGCCCCTTGGGGGAGCCGAGCGATGGCGCCGGCAGCTCCCTCAGTCTCTTCGACCAACCCGAGCATGCGCTCGTCCTGGTCGGCCAGGCCCTTGAGCGCGGCGCGCACCGGGTCCCTGGCCTCCTCGACCGCGCCGCGAACCGACCCGGTCGGAGCCGCGGCCAAGGCTTTGGCCAGTTTGCGCAGCCGCTCCACCGAATCGAACCACGAGTCCCGCTCCGAGTGGAGGGCGGTGGCCATGCCATCGGACAGTCGGTCGGCGGCCGCGTCCAGGCGCCGCGCGCCTTCCTCAAGGAGGTTCCGGTCCCGCCCGCGCTGCTCCTTGCGCCCCACCGCCTGGCCACCCCGCTTGGTGGCCTTGCGGATCTGCTCGGTCCGGTCCATGCGCCGGAAGATGGCGATCATCACGACCAGCGCAGCCAAGACGATCAGGGCCTGCGGCCACTTCGCGGTCCAGGACTCCGGCGGCGGCGGCGGCTCGACCCAGGGCGCGTCGATGCGTGCCCGATCGTTCCAGACCTCGGTCGCCCGGCCGACGTTCCAGAGCGCCGCCTGGGCGTAGACCTGGAGCGACTCCGGCCCCTCGACGGTGTAGACGCGCACTCCGAGGGCGGCCTCGTTGTCGCGGAACTGGCCACCGAGCCGCTTCAGGCTCTCCGGGTCGTAGAGGCCTTGCTCGAAGCCGCTCGTGCGGTAGCAGTCGGCCAGCAAATCCTCCCGCTCGCGCCGTTCGGCGATCCGTTCCAGGCCAAGGTCGCGCAGCAGGAAGGAGACCAGACGATCCCCCATCGCCCCCTCGACGTCTCCCAGCGCCCCCGGAAAGGCGAAGGCCTCGATGCTGTGGCCCTCGAGCACACCGCTCTCACGCAGGCTGCTGGCGAGGGCCAGGGCAAGCTCGTCCGCGCGATCGACCAGCACGATCCGAAGCGTCGGTTGGTGGGGCGCCGGCGCCGCCTGCGGCGCGGCCAGAAGAAGGGGGGCGAGGAGCAGGATCATGGCGGCCTCAGCGGGCTTCGATGCGGACCAGGAGGGTCGCGCCGGCCGCGCGCACCACGCGGACCCGGCGGCCTTCCGAGAGCTGGAGGGTGGTGAGGATCTCGCCGAGGCGGGTGGCGCCGCGGCGGTCGAGCGCAAGCTGGAACTCAGCGTAGGGCGCCTCGAAGCTCAGCTCGCTCGTTCCGAGGACCCCGGCGGCCGCTCCCTGCCGCTCGATCGCGGCCAGCAGGTCGGCGACCAGGGAGCGCTGCGTGGCCCCCTGGACGACCAGGGTCCGCCGCGCGCCGGAGACCACGCCGTCGAGGATCCGGGTGGCGGCGAGATCGGCCGCCTCGGCCGCCCAAGCCAGGACGGGCTGGCGCACGGTCTCGGTCGCGTCGGTGCCGTAGAGAGCCTTGCCGTCCTCGGAACCGAAGACCTGGTCGAGCAGGACGACCCGGGCGGCGTCACGGTGGCTGTGGGTCAGCACACGGACCGCCAAGCCCGGCCGCCAGGCCTTGAACCCGGCCTCCCCGCCCGGCAGTTCCTCGGCCCGGCCGGAGACCTCGACCCGCGCATCGGCGGCCTCCCGGGCCGAGGACAGCACGACCTCGAAGCCGGCGGTGGCGAAGCGGTCCCGGAAGCGGGCGGCGAGAGCTTCAGACAGAATGCCCGTGGCCTGAACGTCGAGCCGCAGCGCGCGGGCTGCCTCGCGGCGGAAGGCGGCGCGGTCCGCCGCCACGGCGAGCCGGACGCGAGCCAGGCTGGTCCGATCGTCCCAGCTCTCCTCCAGCGTGGTCGTGGTCAGGAAGCCGCCCAGGGAGTCCTGAAGCTCGGCCAGCCGCCGCGCGGCGGCGTCGAGCGGGGCGGCCAGACCCTCCTCGCGGTGAAGCTCGGTGATCGCGCGGGCCATGGCGTCCTGGCGGGCGGCGGCGGTGGCGGTGGCGCGGTCGCGGCCGACCGCCTCGCCGAGGTATCCCTGCGGGGCGGCGGTGGCCTCGGCGGCGGGTTCCTGCTCCGGAGCGGTCTGCTGGGCGGGAGCCGCCGGCTCGACCCGCTCGGCCTGAACCGCGCCGGACTCCCCGCCCGGGCCGGCGAAGAAGGTGCTGCGGCCGAGCACGGCCCGCAGGGGCTCGAGGGCCTGCTCCAGGTCCGCTCCCGACAGGGGCGCGGATGGGCGGAAGCGCCGGGCGCCGTCCGCCCGCATCGCGCCGAGGGTGGTGGCCAGCCGCGCGGCACGGTAGTCCGAGTGGCGCGCGCTCAGGTCGGAGAAGGAGGAGGTGTCATCGGTGGACCCCAAGTCCGGATCGGCGCCGGCGCCGACCTGTCGGTCCAACTCGGCCACGATCCAGGCAAAGGCGCCCCGCTCCATGCCCTGGTCGGGCCGGAAACGACGCGAGTCCGGGGCGACCAGGCCGACGGAGACGAAGCGCGCCAGGATGCGGGCCTCGGCCTCGTCGGCCGGGAGGTCGATCAGGCGGTCGGCCTCGTCCTGCCGGTCCTGCCTCCGACCCGGGTCGCCAGACAGGCCGGGCTCGGCTTGGTAGCGGGCCAGGAACTCGGACAGGCCGAGTTCCCGCTCGAGCACCAGGCAGACTGCGCTGCGGGAAAGGGCCGCGGCCTGGGTCCAGGCTTCGGGACCGGGTTCAGGGTGGAGGTCGGCGTCGAGCTTCCGCAGCGCCTGGGCGGCAGCCCCATCCCGGGCGCCGGAGAGAACGAGCAGGGCTTGGGCCCGCCCGGGCTCCCGCTCGACCTGGAACAGCGCCATGCCCAATCCACGCTGGACCCGCGGGCGGGCCGGGCCGGCCCGATGAGCCGACTCGAGATCCGCCAGGGCGTCGGCCGGACGGCCGAGTTCGAGGAGGGCGATGCCGCGGGCGGCGTGGCCGTCCAGGTCACCCGGCTCTTGCCGAAGCAGGACGGTGCCCCAGTGAAGCGCATCCTGAAGGCGGTCGGCCTGGAGGGCCCAGCCGCAGGCCTCCCTCAGCTCGTCCGACACGGGGGCCTCTGCCAGCAAGGGTTCGGCGAAATCGCAGGCGGCGTCGAAGTGGCCGCGGGCGGCGAGGTCCCGGGCGTGCTCGAAATCGGAGCCCAGCGGGGCGGATACACAGCCGGCGAGGAGGAGCGGGAGGACGATGCTTCGCATGATGCGGGGGGCAGGGATCACGGAAGGAGCGGGGCAAACATCATGCCATGTCAGGCGCGTGGAAAGGGAGCGGATCCCAGGAATCCGAACTCCCGGGGGGAGGACGTGCTGGGAGAGAGAGCACCCACCTTCCGTCATTCCTTTCCAAACCAGCCGAGCCTGGTCAGGACATGGACCAGCCAGACCCAGGCGATCGGCAGGACGAGCAGGCAGATGGCCATGAGCAGGTTCAACAGGTTTCGCTTTTGCCTCCTGGCCGCCTCCAACTTCATTCTTGAGGGAGTGGCGGACTTCAGAGGCGAGCGGCCCGAGGACCGTAGTGATCCGGCTCAGGGTTTCCTCGGCGAGGCCCCAGCGGCCGGCCTCGAGGTGCTGGTCGAATTTCTTCGTCAACCGTTCCCGCTCCTTCGCCGCGAGTTCCTCCACCTCCGGCCGCATTTCGGCGGCCAGGGCGGAGTCGAGCACGCTCAAGGAGGAGAGGTGGTCCCAGACCATCGTGGCCTGCCCAGATCGGACGGACTTTTCGACCTCTCGCCTGGCCTTGGCCACGGCCAGGGTCTCCCGCCTGGCAGGCAGGCTCTCCAAGGCCTGCCTGGCTTCGTCGTGATCCGGCAGGACCTCTAGGAGCCGGCGCCACTGGGTTGCCGCCTCCTCGAGGTCCCCTCTGCCCTCCGCTTCCAAGGCGGTGTCCCGCGCGGCGCGGATGAAGTCGAACTGCGCTTGCGCTTTCGAAAGCACCGCCGCCACATCCTCCCGACTCGAGCAGGCGGCCGAGGCCTGTTCCGCGAGCGCAAGGGCCTCCTCGAATCGCCCTGCTTGGAGCAGTTGCCTCGCTTCCCCCAGCAACCGGTCGGCTTCCCGCCCGGCCGGGAGGTCGAGACCACAGGCTCCGCAGAAACGGACTCCGGCGCGCTCCGGTCGCTCGCAATTCTGGCACGCTTGGAAGAGATCCGCCCCACAGGAGGAGCAGAAGCGCCGGTCCTCCGGGTTGGTGACCTGGCACTCCGGGCAGGAATGGCACGTGGCGGCGGCGGGGCCAGAATCGGCCCGTCGCTGCGGCCCACTCTGGTCAGCCGCCCGCCAATCGTAGAGAAAGTCGTCCACGGAGAAGTAGCGGTCCTCCGAGCGCTCCTCGAGGCACCGGAGGAGGGTGGGCCGATACTCCGTCGGGATGCGGCTCTCGCGGATGGTCCTCGGCAGTTCTCCGGTGATGGCGAAGTAGAGCGTGGGGCCGAGGCCGTGGGTGTCGCTCCGGG
>JACNJP010000374.1 GCA_014382465.1 Planctomycetota bacterium | reverse complement strand
CAGGGCATCGAGATGTGGCAGCCGGTGTTCGCCGCGGCCGGCTTCTCCAACGCCATCCTGGCCCAGGACGCGCCCTCCCCGCAGGAGGACCCCGACTGGGACGCCGAAGACGCGCGCTACTCGAGCATCCGCTGGCTGCCGTCGACGGTCGAGAACGCCATGGGCCCGCACGTCAGCGACCCGCGCACCGGCGAGATCCTGGAGGCCGACATCCTGATGTACCACAACGTCATCAAGCTGGCGCGCGACTGGTACTTCATCCAGGCCTCCCCCAACGACCCCGAGGCCCAGAAGCTGCCGCTGCCGGACGACACCATCGGCCGCGCCCTGGCCTACGTCGTCGCCCACGAGGTCGGCCACTCGCTCGGCTTCCCGCACAACATGAAGGCCAGCTCGAGCTACAGCGTCGAGCAACTGCGCGACGCCGCATTCACCGCCCAATACGGCACCGAGGCCTCGATCATGGACTACGGGCGCTTCAACTACGTCGCCCAGCCCGGCGACGGCGCCACCCTGATCCCCAAGATCGGCCCCTACGACTACTTCGCCGCCGAGTGGGGCTACCGCCAGTACGCCGACGCTGCGGCCGAGGAGGCCGGCCTGGCCGCCCTGGTCGCCAAGCAGGTCGCCGACCCGATGCTGCGCTTCGGCGACCCCAACGCCGCCGAGGACCCGAGCCAGCAGACCGAGGACCTCGGCGCCGACCCGATCGCCGCCACCGCCCTCGGGCTGAAGAACCTCGACCGCGTCGCCGGCTACCTGGTCGACGCCTGCTGCGACGCCGGCGAGGACTACGAGCTGCTGCAGAACATGTACGACGAGCTGGTCGGCCAGCGCGGCCGCGAGCTGATGCACGTCGCCAACGTCGTCGGCGGCGTGACCCGGGCCAACCTGCGCTTCGGCGACGCCGAGGCCGTCTACCACCCGGTCGGACGCGAGCAGCAGGAGGCGGCGGTCGCCTTCCTCCAGGAGCACGCCTTCCGCACCCCGGCCACCCTGATCGATCCCGGGATCCTGCTGCGGCTCGAGGCCGGCGGCGCGCAGGACCGCATCCTGTCGGGCCAGAAGCGGCTGCTCGGCGCCCTCATCAACGGGTCCCGCGCCAAGCGCATGGCGGAGCAGGCCGAGCGGCTCGGCCCGGCCGCCTACCCCCCGCTCGACCTGCTGCGCGACCTGAGCCGCGGCATCTGGAGCGAGCTGAGCCAGGAGCCGGTGGCGATCGACCTCTACCGCCGCAACCTGCAGCGAGCCCACGTCGAGGTCCTTGCGGACCAGCTCGGCAGCGAGTTCCCGGACTCCGACCTGCCGTCGCTCTCCCGCGGCGAGCTGGTGGCCCTGGGCGACGCCCTCGCCAACCACCTGCGGCGGAGCGCCATCGGCGACGAGGAGACCCGGCTGCACCTGGCCGACCTCGAGGCGCGCATCCGCCAGGTGCTCGACCCGGCCGCCGGGCGCGGCGCGGTGCCGGCCTCCGGTCTCGGCGCCCAGGCCAGGGAGCACGAGTAGGCTATCCGGCCGCCGCCGCGCCCCCGCCGATGACCGAACTCGACAACCGCCTGCTCGTCCGCCGTCTCCGCGCCATCTGCCACGCCGCCGCCGCTGGCGGGACGGCGGAGGCCGAGCAGTGGCTGGCCGCCAGCGAGCTCTACTCCTCCCACGCCTGGCAGGACGACGAGCTCGAGCTGGCGCTGATGGACCGCGACGTCGCCATCCTGGCGATGCGCGTCGCCGAGTGGGACGCCGGCAAGCAGCCCTACCCGGCTCCCGACCGGGCGGTGCTCAAGCGGGCGCTGAAGGCCTTCCGCCAGCGCATCAAGCTGCAGCAGCTCGACGACGAGTCCGGCCTCGGAGGCGGCCCCTTCAGCGGCGGCCGCAAGTCGCGCATCCTGGCGATCCGGCCCCCCTCCCAGTACCCCGCGGAGGTCTGGGAGGAGCTCGACCACCAGCGTCGCATCCGCCACACCGGCGAGGGCTTCTTCCAGCTGATCGAGGGCTGAAGCCGGTCCCGGCCGCCTGGCGGGATCGGCGCGCGCTGGCTCAGGGACCCGGGGCGC
This sequence comes from Planctomycetota bacterium, assembly GCA_014382465.1. Lineage (GTDB taxonomy): Bacteria > Planctomycetota > UBA1135 > UBA1135 > UBA1135 > J029. The sequence goes on along the minus strand of JACNJP010000374.1, from coordinate 4,962 downwards.
GATCCGGCGGCGGCGTCCCCTGCGGGTCGATGTAGTAGATCGGGTTGGACAGCAGGAAGGCGGCGTCCGCGGCGTCCCGGATCTCCAGCCGCAGCCAGTCGCCGGCGGCGACCTCCTGCGAGAGGACCGCGTCCAGCGTCGCGCCGGTGAAGGGAAGCCGCTGGACTTCGGCAGCGTTCCGCAGCAGCACCAGCTCGTCGCCGGCCTGCGCGCCGGTGACGACCACGTGGAGCTGCTGCTGCCCGCCGGCGGTGGGCACCACGTCCCCCATCGAATAGGCGCCGCCGAGCTGCTCGAAGAGCAGGTCCCCGTCCGGGGCGAAGGCGGTCGGGTCGCCGAAGACAACCTGCCCGCCGCGGATGGCCGTCAGCAGTTCGGAGGCCGTAGAGCCGGTGCTGCGGACCAGGCTCGCCCAGCGGTTCTGGCGTAGGTCCCAGGGCAGGACGTCGTGGTCATCGGAGCTGCCGATCCCGGTGAGGTAGATCCCGCGCGCCGAGAGCTGGTCCCAGACGAACAGGAAATCGGCCAGCGGCCGCTGACGGAAGGGGTAGCCGACCTCGATGGCGTCGGCGCCCCAGGCCTGGTTCTGGAGCACCCGCAGCGCCAGCTGGCGGGCCTGGGCGTCGGGCTTGACGCCGCTGTCGGTCAGGGCGCCGAAGATGTGGGCCAGGATCGCGACCCCGCCGGCGGCGTGGACGGCGTCGACCCCGCTCGCCGGATAGAGCTCCGGCAGGGACCCCGGGTCGCGGTAGTCGATCAGCGCCGGGATCCCGGCCGGGTAGAGGGCGATCAGGTGGTCGCGGGTGCTGATGGCCAGGACCGGCTGCTGGACTGGGCCATCCACCTCCATGCCGACGTGGTGGAACAGCGAAGTGGAGTGCCGCGAGGCCAGGATCTGTTCCTGGGCCTGGAAGACCGGCAGATCCACCGGCCCGGCCAGCTCGATCCGGAAGTCGTCGATGTCCATCGAGATCTGCTTGCCGCGCTTGGCCAGCAGCACCAGCTCGACGCCGGTCAGGGCCTGGTCCTCGCCCTCCCAGAACCGACCGACCGCGTCCTGGCCGACCGGCAGCACCACCTCGTTCCACAGGTCGGGGTCGAAGCCCTGCAAGGGGATCTGCTGGACGTTGGGGGCCGGGGCCGGCGGATGCATGCTCCCGGGGTGGTACTCGAGGGTGTTGACCACGCCCTCGGGGCTCAGGCCGTCCGCCCGCGAGGACAGGCGCACCCGCACCAGGAACACCGAATTGCCGCCGAGGGAGTCGAGCCTCAGCCGCAGCTTGACGACCGGCCGGGAGATCAGGCTGCGGTGGTGAAAGCGCTGGGTGTTCTGGAACACCAGCCGGCTCTCGCTCCAGCCGGCGCCGCTCGGGACGGCGTGCGAGGCGCGCAGGTAGGCGCCGCCCTGCGGCGGGTCGTCGTGCTGGAATTCCAGGTGGCAGCTCGACGGCAGGTCCTCCTCGAGCTGGAACTCGCTCAGGAACCAGTTGCCGTTCTGCTGCTGCAGGCTGTCCTCGAAGCCGACCGCGTTCAGGTAGGTGCCGGCCATCTGCCGCGACATGTGGTCCGACCACCAGAGGCCGTCGTAGCCGAGCCGCTCGGCCTCGGCGCTGTGGTGGGCCATGGTGGCCGACCCCTCGCTCAGGGAACCGTGCAGGTGGAGGTCCACCAGAAAGGGCTGCCGCGGCGCGCTCGCGGGGCTGGCGCCGGCGGCGGAGAGGGCCCCGAGGAGCAGGGCGACGAGGAAGGGCCCGAGACGGAGGGCCCAGCGGAGGGGGGCGTGCATCGGCGGCAGAGAGGAGGTGGCGGGAATCGGAGAACGGCATCCACCTTCGCCTCGCCCCAGGCGCTTGGCAATAAGATAGGACATGCCGCCCGCCACCCCGCTCTGGCTCCTGGCCCTGGCCGCCCTCCCCTCCCCCGGCGGCGCGGCGGACGACGACAAGCTGCTGGCGCCGCCGCCGCTGGAGGTGGACGGCCTGATCGGCGTGCCGATCGACATCCTGCGGCTGACCGGCACGATGATCTTCGACGGCACCACGCGGACGGCCACCGCGACCGCCGAGATGATCTTCGAGATGACCGGCGATGGCGGCATGCCGCTGTTCGACCTGCGGCAGGAGGTCCAGCGCGCGGTCCTCGACGGCGTGGAGATCGACGCCGGCTCGCTGGCGGCCCACGAGATCGGCCCCCTCGCCGGCACGATGCGGATCCTGGAGCAGGAGCTGGCCGCCGGCCAAGAGCACCGCCTGCTGCTCGAGTACGAGCTCGACACGCCGATGTCGCCGGGCGCCAAGGCGATCGGCTGGGGCGCGGAAGGGCTGACCTGGGACACCTGGTTCTCGGACCTGAGCCCGGGGCGCTACCTCGAGCTGTGGATGCCGGCCAACCTGATCTACGACCGCTTCGCCTTCGACCTGCGGCTCGAGCTCCGCGGCCTGGAGAGCGACCACGAGCTGGTCACCAACGCCGAGGTCGAGGAGCTCGGTCGGCACCACTGGCAGCTCCGCCTCCCGCCGACCACCACCGCCTTCTCGCCGATGGTGGTGATCGTCCCGAGCGCCGACGTCGAGCGCTCCACCAGCACGGTCAAGGTCGGCGGCCGCAGCATCCTCATCGACCTGTGCCAGCGGCTCGACGCCAAGGGCGACCGGAAGAAGGTCCACGCCCAGGTCGAGCGCGACCTGAAGGAGTTCAGCAAGTCGACCGGCGAGTGGCCGCACGCCGACCGCTTCAGCATCTACGTCTGGCGCGGCGGCCGCTCGATGGAGTACGACGGCGCCACCACCACCTCGCTCGGCGCGCTGCGCCACGAATTCTTCCACAGCTGGTGGGGCCGCGGCGTCAAGCCCGCCAGCCAGAACGACGGCTGGTTCGACGAGGCCTGGGACGTCTACGCCGCCGACGGCGAGGGGCCCTCCCCCAGCCGGGTGCGCAAGCCCTCGGCGCCGGTGACGCTGTGCTCCGACGACCCTTACAACCGGGTCACGGCGGGCGCCTCCTACGGCGCCGGCAGCGCCTTCTTCGCCCGGGTGGCGGCGGAGATCGGCGACAAGAAGCTGCGCCAGCTCATGGCCGAGTTCTTCGTCGCCCACGCCCACCGGCCGGTGACCACCGCCACCCTCGAGCAGCACCTGGTGGTCGGCAGCGGCCGCAAGGGCGACGAGGTCCGCCAGCTCTTCCACCGTTACGTCTACGGCAAGGACGGCGACCTCGCGGACTGAGAGGGGCCCCTGGCGGGAGGACGGCCCGACGCCGGGCTGGGTCGGCGAGGATTCATGGACGGCGCCGCCGCAGGGCTGCGGTGAGCGCCGCCAGCTCCGACGCCAGCTCCGGCTGAGCCGGCGCGCCGTAGCGGGCGGCGATCCGCGCCCGGTGGAGGGCGGCGGCCCGGTCGGCGAGGTCCTCCGCGAGTCCTGCGAGCCGGAGCTGCTGCGCCAGGTCCTGCCGGACCAGCGACGCCGGCGAACAGGACAGCCACGCGGCGAGCTGGAGCTCGAAGTCGTCCTGTTCGGCCGCGGAGGCCTCGACCGGCCCCTCTCCGCTGGCGCCGAGGGGCGCCGGAACCGCGGTCCGGGCCACCGGCGGGCTCGGGAGCGACGCGCCCGCCGGCCGATGCCGCCGCTGCCAGCCGAGGAAGACCAGGCCCACCAGGGCCACCGGGCCGAGGAACAGGGCCACCATCAGCAGCTTCGAGACCGGGTCCGGCTCCGGCGCCACGCCGGGGTCCTCGACTCTTCCGGAGATCTCGGGAGGCGGGCCGACGGCGCCGGAGACCGGGAGCGGAATCGCCTCGGACCAGACCGTGGCGTAGGCGTCGTCCGCCGGATCGAAGTAGGAGAAGGCGATGGGCGGCAGCGCGCCGGCGGCGCCCGGGAGCGGCGCCAACTGGTAGCGGAAGGAGAGCGCGCCGGCCGCCGGCTCCTGGATCCGGCCCAGGACGTGGAAGCCCTCGAGTCCCGAGAGGTCAGGGGCCTCGACGGCGTCGAGCAGGCCGGCACCCTCGATCCGGAGGCGCAGCTCCAGAGGGTCGCCGGTCTCGAGCGGGCGCGGGTCGGCGGAGGCGCGGATCGTGAAGCGGCCGACGGCGCCGGAGAAGCCCGGCGGGCGGCCCGCGGCGGGCAGGGCGCCGACCGGGAGCCGCAAGGGCGCGCCGGTCACTCGGCCCTCCACGCGGCCGGCCGGCACCCGGCCCTGGAGCGGGTCGTCGACGAAGCCGGTGGCCGAGGCGAAGCGCAGGACCGGGCCCGGCACCAGCAGCTCGCCCGGCCGCTCCGCGACCACCACGCGCTGATGAACGAACACGGTGAAGGCGCGGCCTTCCCGCTCCTGCTCAGCCGCCGGCCGCGCCAGACCGACCCCGGTGCCGACCGCGAAGCGCAGCAGCCCGGCGGGATCCTCCTCGACCGGGTGCCGCCGCAGGCCGTCCCAGGCGAGGCTCAACTGGACCGGCAGGTCGAGCGGCTGCCGGAACAGCTGGAGCAGGCCCCGGTCCCAGAACGAGGTCTCGAAACCGAACCGGACCTGCAGGGGAACCAACTCGCCGACGTGGAAGCCGCCGACGGGCGCCACCACCTCCACGAAGGCGGGAGCGCCGGCGCGGGCGGCCGGATCGGCGTCCGCGGCTTGCGGCATCAGGACCAGGAGGACCGCGGCCAAGCTCACCAGTCGCGCTCCACGCCGCCCGGGCGCTTGCGGCGCAGCCGGCGCTGCCGCTCCTTGTCCAGCTCCTGCTGCGCCAGCCGCTCGAGCAGCTCCTTCAGCTCCTCGGGGCTGAGCTCCGGCGGCGGCTCGAAATCGGGCGGCGCGGCGTCGGGCGGCGGCTGGGCGTCGGGCGGCGGGTCCTTCGGCGGGGTCTCGCCCTGCTGCCGCTTGGCCGCCTCGCGCTTGCCGCGCAGCTCGACCAGCCTCCGCGCCGCCCGCTCGACGTTGCGGCGCGCCTCGGGCCAGTCCGGGCGGCCG
>JACNJP010000340.1:2926-7112 GCA_014382465.1 Planctomycetota bacterium | reverse complement strand
ATCACCGCCAACGCGCTGCTCACGGAGCTTGCGGATCCCTTCCACTGCGACCGCGCCGACCCGGCCGGGATCGAGTCCCGCGACGACGAGGTCCGCCCGGAGCTGCGGCGGGAGGAGATCGCGATCGGCCAGTGGGCGGGTCCGGAGGGCTTCTGGCGGGCGCGGGAGGCGGCGGAGCCAGGGATTCATTGAGCGGCGCCCATGACCGACTACTACGCCCGCAAGCTCTCCGGCCGGCGCCTGCAGCGCTGCTATGAGCTGGCCGCGCCGCGCCTGCGGCAGTACCTGGAAGCCGAGATCCTGCACCTGCTGGAGCGTGCGCCGGCGGGAGCAGACTTGCTCGAGCTGGGCTGCGGTTACGGGCGGGTGGTGAACCGCTTGGCGGTCGCCGGACTGGCCGCGGCGGGCGTCGACAACGCGCCGGAGAACATTCGCCTGGCGCGCGAGCTGGCGCCGCCGGCCATGGACAGGCGCTACTTCCTGATGGACGCGCTCCACCTCGGTTTCCCTGACTCCAGCTTCGACCTCGTCTGCTGCGTGCAGAACGGCATCTGCGCCTTCGGCGTGGACCAGGAGGCGCTGCTGCGCGAGGCCCTGCGGGTGCTCCGCCCGGGCGGCCGGCTGCTGCTGTCGAGCTACGCCGACGCCTTCTGGCCGGAGCGCCTGGCCTGGTTCGAGGCCCAGGCCTCCGCCGGCCTGATCGGCTCGCTCGATCACGCCGCTTGCGGCGACGGCGTCATCGTCTGCCACGACGGCTTCCGCTCCAGCCGCATGCGGCCGCAGGACTTCGCCGCGCTGGCCGACAGGGTCGGGCTGGAGGCCGGCATCGACGAGGTCGACGGCTCCTGCCTATTCTGCGAGCTGCGCAAGCCGGGCGGGCGCTGACGGGTCACTCCCGCAGCACGCGCACCTGGTCGCCCTCGATCAGCAGCACCTCGACCGGGCCGCCGTAAGCCCCCGCCATGCCGACGTCGACGCACCAGACCAGCCCGCCGCAGGTGTTGGTGATGCCGCCCTCCTGGATCGTGTGGCCGACGATCATGCGCTCGGCGCGGAGGGCGTCGAGCACCGCGCGGGCGGTGACGGCGGCCTCCGGGCCGGGGTCGAGCGAGTAGCTCCGGGCCCAGATCGGGCTGTCGGGAGCGGCGTAGATCTCGGGACGCCCGGCCTCGCCGCGGAGCCAGGCGCGGGTCTCCCGGTTGATGCGCTCGACGCCGTACTCGAGGTGCGCCGGGAGCACGCCGCCGTGCACGAAGACGTTGCCCTCGAGGACCAGGATGACGTCGTGGGTCGCCAGCAGCCGCGCGTAGTGCCCGCCGGGCCGAAGGGCTGCGGCGCGCGCGCGCTGCGCCGGCTCCAGCCGAGCCAGCTCGGGGTCCTCGGGATCGAAGTCCACGCGCCCCTCGAAGTCGGCGAAGCCGCCGGGCGTGACGTAGCGGAAGTCGCCGGCGACGTTCATCAGCTCGTGGTTGCCGAGCAGCGAGTGGAAGGCGCCACCGGCCGCGGCGGCCTGCTCCGCCAGCCGTTCGAACAGCAGCAGGATCTCGGCCTCGTCGTCCCCGCGGTCGAGCTGGTCGCCGGTCTGGACCACCACCAGCCGGCCGCCGCACCACTGGCCGTCCGGGTCGACGGCCCCGGCCAAGCGCAGGGCCCGCAGGGTGGCGTCCAGGTCGCCGTGCACGTCGCCGAAGGCGACGATCCGCGGCGGCGCGGCGGCCCTGGTGTCCGGTGCCTGGCAGGCTGCCAGCGCGGTGACCAGGACCGCGGCGAGCCAGCGCAGCGGCGTCCTCATGCCCGCGCCACCGCGCCGCCGGCCACCAGGCCGGGGAACCTCATCAGGTAGTCCACGAAGTCCGGGCCGACGTCGACGCGGCGCAGGTGGTCCGGATCCCACGGCGGCCGGAGGGGCGCGAAGCCGGCGGCCCGGGACGCCTCCGGCCAGTCCGGATGGACGATGGCGGCCTTGCCGATCGCCACGATGTCGGCTCCGGCCGCCGCCGCTCGCGCCGCGTCCGCGCGGGTCCAGACGCCGCCGGCGGAGATCACCGGCACCTCCGGCGGCAGGGCGTCGCGCACCGCGCGGGCCACGACGACGCCGGTGTCCTCGAACGGCGCCGGGCCGGCCGCGTCCTTCAGCGACAGGTGGACGAAGTCGGCCCCGTCCTCGGCCATCCAGCGCGCCACCTGGACGCCGTCGGCCAGCACCAGCCCGCGCTGGGACCAGACGTCGACCGGCGACAGGCGCACGCCGACGGCGAAGCCGGGCGCGGTGGCCGCGCGCACCGCCCGCAGGGCCTCGCGCAGCAGGCGGGCGCGGCCGGCCCGGTCGCCGCCGTAGGCGTCGGTGCGCGGGTTGTCCTCGGGGGCCAGGAACTGCGTGAACAGGTAGCCGTTGGCGCCGTGGAGCTCGACCCCGTCGAAGCCGGCCCGCTCGGCCCGCCGCGCCGCCGCCACGAAGTCGCCGACGACCCGCTCCAGATCCGCCTCGCTGGCGCCGCGGACGCCCTCCCGGTCGACGGTCGAGATCTTGGAGGCGGAGCGCTCGGCCTTGTCGCCGCCGTGATGGATCTGCACGATCGCCACCGAGCCGGTCCGTCGCAGGGCGGTGGCCAGGCGCTCCAATCCCGGGATCAGGCCGTCGTGGTGGATGCCGAGCTGCCCGGGCCAGGCCCGGCCGTCCTCGGACACCGAGGCGGCGCAGGTGGAGACCAGCCCGAAGTGGCCGGCGCGGCGCTCCAGCCAGCGCAGCTCGTCTTGATGCAGGCTGCCGTCCTGATTGGACTGGAGGTTGGTGAGCGGCGCGAGCGCGAAGCGATGGGGGAGGCGGGCGCCGCAGGGCAGGGTCAGGGATTGGTCGAGGGTGGGCATGGGGAAGGGCTCCGGAGGCCGCTAGATTAGGGTCAGCCGAAGGGAATACCGCCGGATCCTGCTGCCAGGGGAGTCCGATACCGTCAACTCGGCCAGACCGGAGATGGTGACATGCACTACCGGATCGACTCGCAAGGCCGGATCGTCGACGTCAGCCTGGAGTGGCTGGATTTCGCCAGGGAGAATTGCGCGCACAGGCTGGATCGCCAGGCCTTGGTCGGTCGGCCCCTGTGGGAATTCATCGCCGGCTCCGAGACCCGGTGCCTCTACGAGATGGTGTTCGAGCGGGTGCGCAAGGAGGAGGTCACCGTGACCCTCCCCTTCCGCTGCGACTCGCCGACGCTGCGGCGCTTCATGCAGCTGGTGGTCCGCCCTGCGCCGGAGGGCTGGCTCGAATTGGAGGGGCAGGTGATCCGGACCGAAGTCCGGGCCGAAGTGCCGCTGCTGGATCCGTCCGCGGTCCGGTCGGAGGAATTCCTGAACATCTGCTCCTGGTGCAAGAAGGTGCAGCGATCCCAGGACGAGTGGATCGAGGTGGAGGGCGCGATCGCTGACCTGGAGCTCTTCGCGGCGCCCGTGCTGCCGCAGCTCTCCCACGGGCTCTGCCCGGCCTGCGCGGTGGTCGTTCGCGAGGAGGTCGAGGAAGCGGCGCGGGCATTCCGGGAGCAGCGGGACCAGCCGGACGGCTGATTCACCCGCGCGGGCCCGGATCGGCGTTCCGGGTTAAGCTGGAGCGATGCTCCGCTTCCCCTCGCGCCGCATCCTCGTCCTCGCCGCCGCCGCCTTGGCCCTGTCCGGCTGCCGGTCGGAGGCGCCCGCCTCCCACGGCGCGGTCCAGCGGGCGCTGCAGGCGCGCTTCGGCGCCCTCGACGCCCAGCTGATCGAGCTGGACCTGCCGCCCGGATCGCCGGACGCCTTCGCCCTGCCGCTGACGGTCGACGGCGCCCCGACCACCCTGGAGCTCGAGCGGCACTCCCTGCGGGCGCCCGGCTTCACGCTCGAGGCCTGGGCGCCGGCCGGGGCCTCGGCGGTCGCGCCGCCGCCGCCTTCCACCTACCGCGGACGGCTCGCGGGTCTGACCGGAACCGTCGCCCTCGCCAGCCTCGGCCCCGACGGCCTGCGGGTGCGGCTGGAGGCGGACCTGGGCCTGGCCTGGTGCATCCTCCCGGCGCGGGACTTCGTCCCCGCCGCGCCGCCGTCCCTGCACGTGCTGCCGCCCCCCGACCCCGCCGCCGCCCCCCCCCCCCGCCCCCGCGCCCCCCCCCCCCCCCCGCCCCCCGCCGCCCGCCCCGCCCCCCCCCCCCCCCCCCTCCCCGCC
>JACNJP010000340.1:0-2916 GCA_014382465.1 Planctomycetota bacterium | reverse complement strand
TCCCTGCCGGGCTGCGGCTCCGAGACCCTCGCGCCGCCCGCCGGCGGCGGCGCTCCGGTCCCGCCGCCCTCCAGCGGCTGGACCCCGCCGCTGGACCCCGCCTGCGGCTACCGGGCCGAGATCGCCTTCGACGCCGACTACGAGTACTACCAGGCGCACGGCGCCTCGGTCCAGGCGACGCTCGCCAAGATCGAAGCCCACCTCAACGAGGTCGACTACTTCTACGCCCGCGACGCGCGCATCAGCTACGCGCTGACGCACACCATCGTGCGCACGGCGCCGTTCTACGCCCCGACCAGCGGCGGCCACCTGCTCGACCTGTTCCGCGCCGAGTGGCTGGCTAACCAGGGCCACATCACGCGCGACATCACGCACCTGATGACCGGCAAGCCGGGCAGCATCATCCAGTACGGCGGGCTCGCCTGGGTCGGCGTGGTGTGCACCGACCTCGCCTACGGCTGGTCGATGGACAGCGCCGGCATCGTCGGCCACGAGGTCGGCCACAACTGGGCGGCCGGCCACTGCCACGACCTCTCGCCGTGCAACAACATGTGCGGCGCCTGCCTGTACATCGCGCCGGTGACGCGCCAGATCATCATCGCCCACCGCGACAGCCGCTGGTGCCTCGACCGTGCCCCGTATCCGAGCCCGGTGCCGCCCTACGTGCTGCCGGACACGGTCCACACCACCACCGAGCAGCTCGACCTCGGGCCGATCCTGGTCGACCCGCTGGCGAACGACGAGGACGGAAACTGCGAGCCGGTGTGGCTGGCCTCGGTGGACCCGCAGAGCGCGCAGGGCGCGGACCTCTCGATCGTGCCGCCGGCGGCGCCGGGCGAGCGCTTCCGGGTCCGGTACAGCCCCGGGGCCGCTCCCGCGCGCGACGAGGACAGCTTCCAGTACTACGCCACCGGCTCCGACGGCCTGATCGCCGCCGCGACCGTGCGCGTGGTCGTCTCCAGCGCCGGCCTGGGCCAGCTCTGGCAGCTCGACGAGACCAGCGGCGCGGTCGCCGCCAACACCGCGCCGGGCGGCAGCGACGGCGTCGTCTCCGGCATGGCGCGCTGGACCGCCGGCAAGGTCGGCAACAGCCTGCGCTTCATCAGCACCCTCGACCAGGTCGCGGTGCCGCGGCTCGGCCTGAACGCCGCCCGCCTGACCCTGACCGCCTGGGCCTACCGCCGCGGCGCCCAGAACCCCGACGCCGGGCTGATCTTCGCCCGCGGCGGCAGCACCGCCGCCGGCCTGCGGCTCGGCGCCGGGCACGAGCTCGCCTACACCTGGGACGGCGACCCGGCGGCGCAGGCCTGGAGCAGCGGGCTGGTGCTGCCGAGCTACCAGTGGGCCTTCGTCGCCCTGGTGGTCGAGCCGGACCGCGCCACCCTCTACCTGCACGACGGCAACAGCTTGCAGAGCGCCACCCGCGCCGCCCCGCACGCCGCCGAGGCCTTCGACACCGAGCTGGTGATCGGCCAGGATCCCGGCGTGCCGACGCTGCGCTCCTTCCAGGGCAACCTCGACGACGTCCGGGTCTACCAGCGCGCCCTCGGCGGCCCCGAGATCGCCGCTCTGGCCCAGCTCCTCGGCCCGGCGGAATTCCCCGACCCGCCCGACGACGGCGCGGTGGGCGCCGGCCTGCCGCTGCGCTGGTTCCCGGCCTACGGCGCCGCCGCGCACGAGCTCTACCTCGGCGGCGACTACGCCGCCGTCGGCGCCGCCAACCCAGGTTCCCCCGAATTCCAGGGCAGCTTCCCCGGACCGTCCTTCACCCTGCCGCCGCTGACCGCCGGCGGCCGCTACTTCTGGCGCGTGGACGAGGTCAACGGCGCCTCGCGCACCCCGGGCGCGGTGTGGCGCTTCGACATGGCCGAGGGCCACCGCTGGCGGCTCGACGAGAGCAGCGGAACGGTGGCGGCCGACGACTACCTGACCCACCCCGGCAGCTACCTGAACGGCGTCGGCCTCGGCCAGCCGGGCGCCAGCGCCAGCACCGGCTCCTCGGTGTGGTTCGACGGTCAGGACGACAAGGTCGAGATCCCGGCGCTGAACCTGAACGGCGCCCGCTTCACCGCCAGCGCCTGGATCCGCCGCTCCGGCGACCAGCCCGACTGGGCCGGCCTGATCTTCAGCCGCGCCGGCTCGAGCATCGCCGGGCTGCACTTCGGCAAGCACCAGGGGCTGCGCTACCACTGGAACAACTGGAATTGGGAGTGGAAGAGCGGCCTGACGGTCCCCGACGACCAGTGGGTGTTCGTCGCCTGGGTGGTCGAGCCCGACCGCGCCACGATCTACATGAGCGAGAACGGCGCCCTGCTCAAGGCGGTGAACCTGGACGGCCACGCGGTCGAGGAGTTCGACTCGACCCTGACGCTCGGCCAGGACCCCATCTCGCAGCAGCGCTACTTCAAGGGCTGGATGGACGACGTCCGGACCTGGAACGGCGCCCTCAGCGAATCGCAGCTCCGCGCGGTCTACGAGGCCACGCGCTGATCGAAGCGGTATAACAGGGACGGATCGGCCAAGGTGGCGGACTGGACCGCAGCCTCCTTATGGCCGATGCCCATGGAAGGATGGAACAAGCCGCACTCGACCTCACCCCCTTTCACGGCTTCGAATCGGCCTGCCGGGAGGTCCTGGTCTTCCTTCACCAGCGCACTCGCTTCGCGCTCTGGATGGTCACCCGGACCGAGGGCGAGGACTGGATCGTCCTGCAGGCCGAGGGCCGCGGCCACGGCTACGACGTCCACGACGGCGACGTGTTCCGCTGGACCGACTCGTTCTGCTCGCGGATGGTCCTCGGCCTCGGCCCGCGCGTCGCTCCGCGCGCCCAGGAGGTGCCGGCCTACGCCGCCGCGCCGATCGGCCAGGGGGTTTCGGTCGAGGCCTACATCGGCGTGCCTCTGGTGAAGCGGGACG
>JACNJP010000239.1 GCA_014382465.1 Planctomycetota bacterium | reverse complement strand
GCCGGGCGGGGAGTCGGGCTGGCGCTCCGGCAGCGCCAAGTGGCCGGCGGAGTATCCGGACTCGCTGCCGCCGGTGGTCGAGACCGGGCCGTCCTCGCCGGTGGGCGTGGTCTTCGGCACCAAGAGCAATTTCCCGATGCCGTGGCGGACCGCGCTCTTCCTCGGCGATTGGGCCTATGGACGGATCCTCGCGGTCGATCTCGAAGCTGGCTTCAACTACCGCGGTCGCGTGCTCGAATTCCTTCGCGGCAAGCCGCTCAACATCACCGACCTCGAATTCGGCCCCGACGGCGCGCTGTGGTTCGTGACCGGCGGTCGGGGAAGCCAGAGCGGCCTCTACCGGGTGCGGTGGACGGGTGTAGAGGCGGAGGCACCGCTCGGTCACGACTGGGTCTCGCCCTTCGACAACACGCGCCGCAAGCTCGAGGACCCCAAGACCGGACTGGAATGGATCCTAGCGAGCCTGGCCCACGAATATGGGAGCGACCGCTCGGCGGCGCGGCGAGCTTTGGAGCGGCGGCCGGCCTCGGAGTGGCGGGCTGCGGTGCTCGGGCACGACGACCCGCTCGCCCGCGCGGAAGGGCTGCTGGCGCTGACGCGCGTCGACCCGGCGGGTTCAAGCGCGGAGGTACGACGGCGGATCCTCGAGTGGGACTTCGCCGCGGCCGCTTCCGAGGTCCGCTGGCTGCTGCTGCGCAGCGCCATGCTGCTGCGCACCCGCGACCCGGCCCTCGGCCAGGCCGCCAGCGAGCGCACCTCGCCCGACCCGGAGATGGCGGCCTACTTCGGCGCCGCCTTCCCTTCGGGGGACCCGGCCCTCGACCGCGAGCTGGCCCGCATGCTGGTGGCGGTGGAGGCGCCCGGGCTGGCGCCGCGGCTGCTGGAGCGCCTATTCGCGGCCGAGTTCCAGGAGCAGCAGATCCCCTCCGCCCTGCTGCTGCGGCTGGTGGAGACCGGCTGGACCCCCGCCGACCGACTGCGCTACTTCCGCTGGCTGCGCGCCGCCCGCGGGCTGCCCGGCGGCCTCAGCCTGTCCGGCTTCCTGAACGCCATCGAGGGCTACGCCCTGGCGCGGGTCCCAGAGGCCGAGGCCGAAGCGCTGCTGGCCCAGCTCCCGCCGCCCGCCACCGCCGGCTACCAGCCGCCGGCGATCCCGCGGCCCTTCGTCCGCGAGTGGACGGTGGCCGAAGCCCTCGGGGCGCTCGACGCCGACGGCCTCGCCGGCGACCCCGCCCGCGGCGCCGCGCTGTTCCGCGAGCTGAGCTGCGTCCAGTGCCACCGCTCCGGCGGCGACGGCGGCAGCCTCGGCCCCGACCTCAGCGCCGTCGCCAACCGCTTCAGCCGCCGCGACATCCTCGAGGCGGTCATCGAGCCGAAGAAGGCCGTCTCCGACCAGTTCCTCCTGGTGCCGATGCCGCCCAACCTGCTGGACTCGGTCGACGCCGCCGGAGTCCGCGACCTGATCCGCTTCCTGGAGGACGGGACCGGACGATGACGGGCGAGAATCCGCCGGCTCAGGAGGCGCGCCGGGTCGCGTCCAGCGCGGTCATGGCGTGGATGGTCTTGCAGCTGCGGCAGCGCAGGACGGTCAGGCAGGTGGAGGATGCCGGGTCGCACCGGAGGAGGAACTCCAGCTCCATCTTCTGGCAGACCGGGCAGGGCTGCTGCACGGCGCGGCGCGCCTGCTCGTAGATGTCGTCGTTCTTGCGTTCCATGGTGACCTCCTCGGGACTCTACGCCCGGTTCCGACGCCGGCAGCGGGATTTCCGGAGCGGAGCCGGCGGCAGCAGGAACACGGTTCGGGTTACCGGGTTCCTGCACCCGACCGCGACCGCGCGGGCCGGACGCCAGCGCGATGCGGGCGGCGCATCCCGGCGAGAAGGTCGTCCTCCTGACCTCCACGCTGCAGGCGAAGCGGACCCCGGTGAGGACCCCTGGGCAAGACGAAGCCGGGAAACCGACCCTGGGGAGCCTGCTCGCCGACCGCCACGGGCAGGACTTCGTGGCGGTGGGGCTGACCTTCGGCAAGGGCCGGGTCCGGGTGTGGCGCCGAGAGCAGGTGGTCCGGGAAGTGGCCGGTGCCAGGATGAAGGTCCTCGGCGATTGGGATCGGGAGAAGGTCGGGACCGCGAAGCCGGTTTCCCTCGAGGCCGGGCTGCTCCGGACCCGGACCCGATTCCTCCTCGATCCGCGGGCTGGGAGCGGTCTGCCGGCGCTCCGGCCCTGGCTCGAGGGCTGGCACCCGTTCCGCTCCTTCGGCGGCGGCGGGCAGGAATCCTGGAATTGGACCGTGCCGGCCCTGGACTTCGACCTGCTCGTCTTCGTCCGGGAAGTCGCGCCGGACGATTTCTCTTGAAGCTCGGCGCCACCGGCCGGACCGCGCCCAGGTTCCAGGAAAACCGGCCGGAATCCTACGGAGTGGGACTCTCTCGGCCCCGGCGGGCCCCTGTTTCCTTGTTAGGCTTGGTCCATGCTCCATCCCGTCTTCCTCCCCCTTCTGGCGTTTGCGGCCCAATCCCCCGAGCCGCAAGCCCTGTTCGTCAACGAGCCCGGCCGGCACGAGTTCTCCGGCCGCATGATCGCCCGCCCCGTCCAGGATGATCCTGCCGCTCGCGCCGCCGCCCGCGCCGAGGTCGAGTCCTGGGTGCTGATCGAGTACCCCGAGGTCGACGAGCTGATCCTGTCGGTCCCCGCCGGGCTCGACGAGAACAGCTTCTCCGCCCAGCTCCTGGCCTCCGGAGCCTGGGAATACGTCCACCCGGACTGGATCTGCTACCCGCTGGGCGCGCCGAACGACCCGAACTACGGCAACCAGTGGCACCACGCCACGATCGACTCCGCCGGCGGCTGGGACCTGATCCATGACGCCACCGGCCGCATCGCCTCGTGGACCGACACCGGCGTCGACCTGAACCACCCGGACCTCGCCGCGTCGCTGATCCCCGGCTACAACGCCGTTGACAAGCTGACCCAGGCCGCCGGCGGCAACCTGCAGGACATCAACGGCCACGGCACCCTGACCGGCGGCACCATCGGCGCCATCGGCAACAACGGCATCGGCGTCGCCGGAGCCTGCTGGGACGTCAGCCTGATGCCGGTGCGGGTCTCGAACGATCCGGGCGGCGGCGCCTACCTTTCCGACCTGACCGACGGCGCCCGCTGGGCGGTCGAGAACGGCGCCAAGACCATCAGCGCCTCCTACACCGGCGTCCAGGACCCCTCGATCCAGACCACCGGCGCCTACGTCCGCTCGATGGGCGGCCTGTACTTCTACGCCGCCGACAACTACGGCAGCAACCACAGCGGCTTCGACTGGGCCGACGTCGTCGTCGTCGGCGCCACCGACCAGAGCGACAACCTGGCCTGGTTCTCGAGCTACGGCCTGGCGGTCGACCTGGTCGCCCCGGGCGTCGACATCTGGACCACCTCGCTCGGCGGCGGCTACGCCGGCTACAGCGGCACCAGCCTGAGCACCCCGCTGGCCAACGGCGTCGCCGCGCTGGCCTGGGCCGCCAACCCCTTCCTGAGCTCCTACGAGCTCGAGAACCGGCTCTACGAAGGCTGCGACGACCTCGGCGCTCCGGGCAACGACAACACCTTCGGCTGGGGCCGGGTCAACCTCAACAAGACCGTCCACGCGGCGGTCGAGGGCGACATGGACCTGACCGTGTCGACCCTCATGGGCGGCTCGAGCGGCAGCTTCAGCGTCAGCGGCGCGCCGGCCAGCACGATGGTCTACGTCGCCTACTCGCTGAGCGGCCAGGGCCTCTACCCTGTCCCGCCGCTGAACGCGGTGCTGGGCCTGGCCTCCCCGGTCGAGGTCGGCCACTCCGCCTCCAACGGCTTCGGCAACGCCACGGTCGTCAAGAACGTTCCGGGAGGCGCCTCCGGCCTGACCGTGTCGTTCCAGGCGATCGCGCAGGGATCGACCTCGGACGTGGAGGTGGTGACGATCCTGTAGACGAGGCCTCCGCGCCACCCTCGGCCGCCGGCCCTCGCGTGGGCCGGCGGCCGTCTCCTTTCCTACTTCTCCTTGAGGATCTCGTTGCGCTCGGCCTCGCGCGCGGCGGCGAGGATCTCCTCGGGCGGCAGCATGGCCGGGAACTCCTCGGCTGCCTCGCGCGCCTCCTGCAACAGCCGCTCGAAGCGCTGGTCGCAGCGATCGAGCGCGACCTCCTTCCAGGCCGAGGCCCGAGAGTTTTTGCCCTTGTGCTGCAGGATGCGGGCGGTCATCACCCAGGACCGGAATCCGCCGCCCACGCACCCGGAGCAAGCGACGCTCTTGGTGTCCTGGCAGCTGCGGCAGGCGAAGGAAAGCCGCTTCCTCCCTTCGCATTCCCGGCATTCGGAGAAGCCGCTCTTGCAGTCGCACTTCCGATACCCCTTGCCGCTGCAAGCGGCGCACTTCGGCCGCGTCTCCCCGGGGGTCCCGAACAGGTACCGCCCAGTGCCGTAGCAGGAAGGGCAGTTGACCGTCTTGGCGCCGGCGCACCTGAAGCAGACCCGCTTGCCGGCGCCGTTGCACCGCAGGCACTCCGCCTTCCGCTTGGCCTCGAGGTGAGTCCGGCAAGGCTGGCGGCCGGCGCCGGCGCACCACGGACAGGTCCTCACGGCCTCCTCGTTCCGCGGGACCGGGATCATGCCGAGGCCGGCGCAGTTCATGCAATTGCCAATCCGCTTCCCGGCGCCGCCGCAGGCATCGCAACGCCACTTCCCCTTGCCCTTGCAGTCCCGGCACTGGATAAGGCGCTCGCCTTCGCAGACGCGGCACGACTTGCCGGCCGGCGCCTCCCCCGAGCCACGACAGACCAGATCCGGGCACGGCAGCCTCCCTGGCTCTGGACCGACCGATCCGGCCTTGCTGATGATGGAGTGGATGCCCTGGCTCATGGCCCACCGCACGCGGGCGAATACCGAGGGAACGGGGTCCAGCGGCGGCGGTCGCTGGCTGGCCACCGGATCGCAGCTGGTACAGGGATGCTCACCGGAGCCGGCGCAGGGCGAGCAAGGCTCCTCGGACAGGCCCGCCCCTTCGCAGAGCGGACAGACGAGGACTTCAGCCCAGGCCGAGCGGGACGGTTCGGGATCCTGCTGCGGGGAAGCGGCGAGCAGGGAGAGGAGGAGGAAGGCGGAACTCATGGCAGAAGAGAGGCTGAAGGTGCACCTTGAACGCGAGGGATCCGCCCCGAGTCCGCAGGCGGGATCCGGGGCCTGCAAGCGCGGCCACATCGCAGGGGCCGGCCCGCGGTCCTCACTGGATGCCGGCGACCGCTTCCAGCACCCGCGCCGGCGTCATCGGCATGCGGGTCATTCGCGCGCCGGTGGCGTCGGCGATGGCATTGGCGATGACGGCGCCCATGCCGACGATCGCCGGCTCGCCGCCGCCGTGGGGCTCGGCGATGCCGGTGTCGACGAAGACCACCTCGATCTCGGGCACCCAGGAGAAGCGCGGGATGCTGTAGGTGTCGAAGTTGGTGTCGAGGACATCGCCGCCCTGGAAGCGCAGCTCCTCGCTGAGGGCGTAGCCGAGGCCCATGGTGATGCAGCCCTCGGCCTGGAGGGTGGCGCCGTGCGGGTTGACCACCAGCCCCATGTCCTGGGCGCAGACCACCCGCTCGACCTTGACCTGGCCGGTCCTGCGGTCGACCCGCACCTTCGCCATCAGCGCGTTCCAGGTGCCGGCGTCGGTGGTGCAGGCGATGCCGTAGCCGGCGCCGGGCTCGGCGGCGGGCTTCCAGCCGAACTTCGCGGCCGCCGCTTCGAGCACCGCGCGCATGCGCGCGTCCCGCAGGTTGCGCAGCCGGAACTCGAGCGGGTCCGCGCCGGCGGCCGCCGCCATGACGTCGATCTGCGACTCGCGGGCGAAGGCGTTGGTGTTCGCCCCGGGCGCGCGCCAGGCGCCGGTGCCGAAGGGGTGGCTGCCGGGCGCGGCGCGCCAGCCGCGGCCGTGGGCGGCGACGCGGCGGTCGGGCACGTGGTAGATCACCTCGGAGCCGCGGGTGCCGGCATAGGCCACGGCGTAGTCCCAGCTCACCAGCAGGCCCTCGGCGCTGACCCCGGAGCGCACCTTGACCACCGCCGCGGGCATGAAGGTGTCGTAGAAGAATTCCTCCTCGCGGGTCCACTCCAGGTGCACCGGCGCGCCGGCGAGGCGGGCGATCCGCGCCGCCTCGACCACCTGCGGGTTCTGGCCCTTGCCGCCGAAGCCGCCGCCGACGAAGGGCGTGATCACCCGCACGTCCTCGGCGGAGAGGCCCAGGACCTGCGCCACCTCGTCGCGGGCCGAGAAGGGCGTCTGCGTGGACGCCCAGACGGTCGCCTTGCCGCCGGCGAGTTCGGCCACGGCGGTGTGGGTCTCCATCGGCGCGTGGGCGACGTAGCCGTTGCGGTACTCCAGCGCGGCGACGTGGGCGGCCCGCTGCTCGGCCGCGGCCGGGTCGCCGGCCTCGTCCTGGGCCTGGGCGGCGGGCGCGCGCGCCATCAGGTGGTCGAAGATCGAGTCCTGGTCGACGGTCATCTGGGTGGCGGACCAGGTGGCGCGGATCGCCGCCACCGCCTCGGCGGCGCCGTCGGGGGTCGGGGCCAGCGCGGCGATGAGGTCGCCGTCGCGCACCACCCGGACTCCTGGCATGCTCTCGGCCCGGCTCGTGTCCAGCGACTCCAATCGCGAGTCGTGCGCCGGCGGCCGCGCGATCCGGGCGTAGAGCATGCCCGGCCGCCGCTTATCTTGTGTCATCGATGGGCGGTCACATCCCAGCGTGCATCACGTATGTCGTCGGCTGCACGTCGATCAGTTCTGCCGGCCGATATGGTTTCAGCTATTACCTCTTCAAGGCTGGCATGATTCCTTCAGCGGTCCTGCTGGCTGCACTATGGTTGAATTGCCGTCGCTGGTTGATCGAACTCGGTGACGAAAACTTCGCAATGACGCGATCGATTTCGGTATTGGGAATGCTGGCCGCGGTGTTTCTCGTCCTGTACACGGTCTTCCTCGGATCCAAAGGCGACTTCTACAACCTGATGCGCCGTTTTGGCGTGACGTTGTACTTCGGATTCAGCGGACTGGCGAAGATCATGTTGCTCGCTCGACTCCGGCGCCTCCGATCAAACACTGAATTGCAG
>JACNJP010000304.1 GCA_014382465.1 Planctomycetota bacterium | reverse complement strand
TGTGCCATCTAAACTCTTATGTGTCCGTATTACAGTGTTCTGTCTTCCAAGCTCTGCCGCCCGCTCCTGGCCGGGGCCCCGCCCTGGGACGGCCCCATGCTGGCGGGGTTCGCGCCCCGGGGGGTGGTCCCCCGGGCCGGAGTCGCTGCCCTGGTGGAGGTCCGGGGCCCCCGCAAGGTCCCGACCCGCAAGTCCGCCCGCCTGCGGGTCGAGGACCTGTTCGGCTCCACCGCAGCGGTCGCCTGGCCGAGCACCTACGAGCAGCACCGCGACTCCATCCGGGAGGACTTCGTCGGCCTGTTCACCGGGTCGGTCGACCAGGGCGGGGACACCCCAACCCTGATGATCGACAAGGTGGAGCCGCTGGCCGAGCGGGACGCCCTCCGCCTGGAGGGCAGCCTGGAGATGCGGATCGACGGTCCCGCCGCCCCCCTCGAGGAGGTCGGCGCGGTCCTCCGGCGCCACCCCGGACCGTCGCTGGTGCGCTTCCGCTACCGGGACGGCGCCGGCCGGGAGGTCCTGATGCGCAGCGGCAGCGACTGGTGCGTGTCGCTGCAGGCCTCGCTGCTGGACGAGCTCCAGGCCCTGCTCGGCGATGGCCGGGTCGAGGTCGTGGCGCCCTTGAAGACCGCCCCGCGGGCTCCCGAGCCGCGCTGGAAGCGCAACAACGGCGCCTGACCCGCGCGGGGCAAAAAGGAGAGCCGGCGCCGGCAGCGATGCTGCGCGGGCGCCGGCGGGCCTGCCGCGAGGCTGGCGGAGGAGGCCTACTCGCTGTCCGAATCGAAGGCCGCGTCCTTCGACGAGCGCTCGACGAACTCGAAGATGGCGCGGTCGGCCTTGTCGCCGAGCCGCGGCTTGGCCAGCTTGACGATGCGCGTGTAGCCGCCCGGACGGTCCTTGAAGCGCGGGCCGAGGACGTGGAACAGCTTGTGGGCTGCGTCCTCCTGATTGCCGAGCAGGGAGAGGGCGCGGCGGTAGTTGTGCAGCGTGTTCACCCTGGCCAGTGTCACCAGCTTCTCGACGTAGGCGCGGTGGGCCTTGGCCTTGGTGAGGGTGGTCTCGATGCGCTCGTGCTCGATCATCGAGCAGGCGAGGTTGCGCGCCAGCGCGACGCGGTGGGCGCCGGTGCGGGAGAGCTTGCGGGTCTTGACGCGGTGTCGCATGGCAATTCCTCGGGACTAGACGCCGACGCCCTCGTCGCGGGGCATGCCGATCGACAGGTCCAGCTCGGCGAGCTTCTTCTCGATTTCGGTCAGGACGGTCTGACCCAGGTTCTTGATGGCGAGCAGGTCGTCCTTGTTGCGGTGGACGAGGTCGCCGAGGGTGGTGATCCCTGCGGTGTCCAGGCAGTTGCGGGCCCGGGTGGAGAGCTCAAGGCGCTCGATCGGCTCGTTGAGCAGCGAGCTGAGCCGCTCGCGCCGGCGCTCAGCGGCGGCGTCGATCGCCTGCACCTCGTGCACCACCGGTACGCCGGCGGCGGGCTGGTTGAACTGCACGAAGGGGTTCAGGTGCTTGCGGTAGATCTTGGCGGCCTCGGTCAGCGCCATCTCGGGGCGCACCGTGCCGTCGGTCCAGACCTCGACCACCAGGCGGTCGTAGTTGGTGAACTTGCCGACCCGGCAGGCCTCGATCGCGTAGCGGACCCGCTTCACCGGCGAGAAGCCGGCGTCGACCGGGATGATGCCGATCTCGTCCATCTGCTCGCCGGTCTCGTCGGCGGCGACGAAGCCGCGGCCGCGGCGGACCGTGATCTTGACCTCGAGGGTGTAGTCGGCGGCCGTGACGTTGCAGATCTCCAGGTCCGGGTTGACCACCGTCACCCCGGTCGGGCACTGGACGTCGGCGCCGGTCACGACGCACGGTCCGGCCTTGCTGATGTTCAGGGTCACCGGCGCCTCGCCGTCGACCTGGACCAGGAGGCGCTTGAGGGCCAGGACCAGGTCGGTCACGTCCTCGACCACGCCGGCGATCGACTTGAACTCGTGCTCGACGCCGTCGATCTCGACGGCGGTGACCGCGGTGCCCTCGATGGAGCTGAGCAGCACCCGCCGCAGGCCGTTGCCGATGGTGTGGCCGAAGCCACGCTCGAAGGGCTCGACGCCGAAGCGGCCGTAGGTGGCCGTGGCGCTGTCCCGGTCCATGACCACCCCGGAGGGCAGCTCGAAATCTCGCCAGCGGATGCGCATCTTCCTCGGTCCCCTCCTCTAACTACTTCGAGCAGAGCTCGACGATGAATTGTTCCTGAATGTCCTGGAACCTGACGTCCTCGCGGGCGGGGTTGTTCAGGACCTTCACGGTCTTTCCGCCGCTGTCGACCTGGATCCAGGACGGCACCGACTTGTCGCTGTTCAGGGTCAGGCAGTCCTCGACGGCCTTCTTGGACTTCTCGCCGGTCCGCGGCGTAATGAGGTCGCCGGGACGGACCAGGTAGCTGGCGACGTCGACCTTGCGGCCGTTGACGGTGAAGTGGCCGTGGCCGATCAGCTGGCGCGCGTGCGGGCGCGACAGCGACATGCCGGCGGCGTCGACGACGTTGTCGAGGCGGCGCTCGAGCAGCGACATCAGGTTGACGCCGGTGTTGCCCTTCATGCGCTCGGCCATGGCGAAGTAGCGCTTGAACTGGCGCTCCAGCACCCCGTAGATGCGCTTGACCTTCTGCTTCTCGCGCAGGTGGACTCCGTAGTCCGACAGCCGGCGGGTGCGGGCGCGGACGTTCATGCCCGGCGGGACATTGCGCCGGTCGACGGCGCACTTCTCACTCTCGCAGCGGCGGCCCTTGAGGAAGAGCTTGTAGCCCTCCCGGCGGCACAGACGACAGACGTTTCCGGTGTAACGAGCCATGGATCAGACGCGGCGCTTCTTGCGGGGGCGGCAGCCGTTGTGCGGCAGCGGGGTGACATCCTCGATCGAGGAGACCTTGAGGCCGGCCTGGTAGAGGCCGCGGACGGCGCTCTCCCTGCCGGAGCCGGGCCCCTTGACCCGGACCTCGATCTCGCGGAGGCCCATCTTGTAGGCGTTCTCGCCGCACTTGCGGGCGGCGGACTGGGCGGCGAAGGGGGTCGACTTGCGCGATCCCTTGTAGCCGACGATGCCGGAGGATCCCCAGCCCATCACGTTCCCCTGGAGGTCGGTCAGGGTGGTGATGGTGTTGTTGAAGGTGGAGCGGATGTGGGCGATGCCCTTGGCGGGGACCTTCTTCCCCTTCCGCTTGCTCGACTTGGCAGCACTCATGTTCTTTCTGCGTATCCCCTCGGGATCACTTCATCGCCTTGACGGACTTCTTGCCGGCGACCGTCTTCTTGGGCCCCTTGCGGGAGCGGGCGTTCGTCTTGGTGCGCTGTCCGCGGACCGGCAGGCCGCGGCGGTGCCGCAGTCCCCGGTAGCAAGCGATGTCACGCAGACGGTGGACGTTCTGGGTGTTCATCCGACGCAGCGCGCCTTCCACGAGGTAGGTGGCCTCGAGGTGGGCGCTGATGGCGCCGAGTTGCTCGTCGGTGAGCTCCTTGGCGCGGCGTTCGGGGTCGAGGCCGAGGGCCTCGCAGGTCGCCGCGGCCGTGGTCGGGCCGACGCCGAAGATGTAGGTCAGCGCGATGACGGTGCGCTTGTTGTCGGGGATCTCGACACCAATGAGACGGGCCATGCCGGAATACCTCGCTCAGCCTTGACGCTGCTTGTGACGCGGATCGCGGGAACAGAGCACCCTGAGCCGGCCGTGCCGGCGGATGATCTTGCAGTAGTCGCACATGCGACGGACGCTGCTTCGGACCTTCATGATCTGGTTTCTCGCGCTTGGGGGGTCATCGCCTGCCACCGCCACGACTGCGCCTGGCGCCCCCGCGACGCCCGGCGTCCGGGCGGCGCTCGCCGCGGTAGACGACGCGGCAGCGGGTGAGGTCGTAAGGGGACATTTCGACGGTGACGGTGTCGCCCGGGGTGATGCGGATGTAGTGCTTGCGCATCCGCCCCGAGATGTGGGCTAGGACTTCGTGGCCGTTCTCGAGCACCACCTTGAACATCGCGTTCGGGAGTGCCTCCCGCACGACGGCTTTCACGGTGATCGGCTCTTCTTTGGCCATGGTTTCTAAGGAAGGAAGTTCGCCTCCAAGGCGGCCTGGACCGTGCGGACCAGATCCTCCTGGATGATTTCGATGCTCCGGTCGGCGTCGATTTCGCGCAGGATGCCCTGTTCGCGATAGAAACCGACCAGAGGCTCGGTGGTCTCGTGGTAGACCGCGAGACGGTGTCGGACGACCTCTCGGGCGTCATCCCTGCGGCCTCGGCTCAGCAAACGCTGGACCAGGACCTCATCGGGAGCCCGGAAGTATACCGAAAGGCCGATGGCGCCGCTAGGTGCCTTGGCGACAAGGGCTTCGGATTGCGGCAAAGTCCGCGGGAAACCGTCCAAGAGCAGGACCTCCTTGGAGGGGACCTGGCTGACCCGGACCGCCACCATGTCGACCATGACGTCGTCCGGGACCAGGTCGCCGCGGCGCATGAATTGATCGGCCTGGAGGCCGAGCTCGGTCCCGCGGCCGACTTCGTCCCGCAGCATCTCGCCGGTGGACATGTGCATCCAGCCCTGGGAGGCCGCGGCGGCCTGGGCTTGGGTTCCCTTGCCGACGCCGGGAGGGCCGAGCAGGACCGTGATCATCCCCTAGCCCTTCCTCCGCGCCCAGCCGGAGCCGCCCGCCTTCATGAAGCCCTCGTAGTTGCGCATCAGGAGGTGGGAGTTGAGCTTGTCGACCACGTCCAGGGCCACGCCGACCACGATCAGGATCGAGGTGCCGCCGAGGAAGTAGCCGATCGTCGGGTGGACGTTCAGGTTGGAGGTCAGCAGGTCGGGCAGCACGGCGATCGCCGCCAGGAAGGCCGAGCCCGCCAGGGTCACGCGGTCGAGCACGAAGCTCAGGTAGGCCGAGGTGGCCTTGCCGGGCCGGATGCCGGGGATGAAGGAGCCGTACTCCTTCAGGTTGTTGGCGATCTCCTCCGGCTGGAACATGAGCCGCACCCAGAAGAAGGAGAAGAAGAAGATCAGGCCGATCTTCGCCATCATGAACATGAAGCCGGCCTGGCCGAAGACGTCCTGGAGCCAGCCCAGCCCCGGGATGCCGGAGGCGACCGACGGGACGATGAACAGCGCCGAGGCGAAGATGATCGGCATCACGCCGGCCTGGTTGACCCGCAGCGGCAGGTAGTGGCGGGAGCCGCCCATCACCTTGCGGCCGCGGGTCAGCTTGGCCTGCTGGATCGGGATGCGCCGCTGGCCGCGGGTGATGTAGACCACCACCAGCACCGTCACGATCCAGATCGCGGACAGCGTCACCGCCATCTGGTGGGCGTTCTCCGACATCTCGAGGAACTGCTGCACCGCGGTCGGGATCATCGAGATGATGCCGCACATGATGATCACCGAGACCCCGTTGCCGAGCCCGTGCTCGGAGATCTTCTCCCCCAACCACATGATGAACATCGTCCCGGCGGTCAGGGACAGGATGATGCTCAGGCTGTAGAGGATCGAGGTCGAACCCGTGGTCAGCCCGAACTGGGGGTTCCGGATCACCCCGTAGAGGACGAAGATCGCCTGCAGGATGCAGATCGGGATGGTCGCCAGGCGGGTGTACTGGCTGATCTTCTTCTGGCCGGCGCCGCCCTCCTTGGAGAGGGCCTCGAGCGCCGGGACCACCTTGACCAGGAGGCTGAAGATGATCGACGCCGAGATGTACGGCATCACCCCGAGGGAGAACAGCGTGGCGCTGCCGATGCCGGCGCCGGTGAAGGCGTTCATGATGCCGAACAGGCCGGCGAGCCCGCCGCTGATGCGCTGTTCGGCGGCCGTCTTGACGACCTCCAGGTTGATCCCGGGCAGCGGGATCTGGAAGCCGAGGCGGTACAGGAGGAGCAGGCCGAAGGTGATCAGGATCCTCCTTCGGAGCTCCGGGATCCGGAACAGGGCGAGTAGCTGCTCCATGGTTCCTGCTACTCCACGACCTCGGCGGTGCCGCCGGCGGCCTCGATCTTGGCCTTGGCAGACGCGGAGAACTTGTGGGCCCGGACGGTCAGCTTGCGGCTGATCTCGCCCTGGCCGAGGACCTTGAGCATCTCTCCGGTGCGCCGGCTGAGGCCCTTGTCGAGGACATCGCCGAGGCCGACCACGGCGCCCTCCTCGAAGGCCGCGAGCAGGTCGACGTTCACCAGCGTGTAGTGCTTCTTGAAGCGGGCGTTGGTGAAGCCCCGCTTGGGCACCTTGCGGTAGAGCGGCATCTGGCCGCCCTCGAAGCCCGGCCGGGAATTGTCGCCCGAACGGGCCCGCTGGCCCTTGTGGCCGCGCCCGGCGGTCTTGCCGGTGCCGGAGCCCGGACCGCGGCCGACGCGCTTCCGGTCGGGGTACTTCTTGCCCTTGGCTGTTACGTCGTGAACCTGCATCAGATTTCCACCCCGCGGCATTCGGAGATCTGCTCCTTGGTCCGCAGCTGGGCCAGGCCGACGATCGTCGCCTTGACCAGGTTGATGGGATTGGTGGAGCCGTAGGCCTTGGTCAGGACGTCCTTGATCCCGGCCAGCTCCAACACCGCCCGGACCGTGCCGCCGGCGATGATGCCGGTGCCGGGCGCGGCCGGGATGAGGCGGACCTTGGAGGAGCAGAACTCCCCCTCCACCTCGTGAGGGATCGAGGTGCCCACCCGGGGCACCCGGACCAGGTGCTTGCGGCCGTCCTTGAAGGCCTTCTGCATGGCGGCCGGGATCTCCTTGGCCTTGCCGAAGCCGTAACCGACCACGCCGTCCTGGTTGCCGACCACGGTCAACGCCGAGAAGGCGAAGCGCCGCCCGCCCTTGACCACCTTGGCGGTCCGGTTGACCTTGAGGCGCTCCTCCTTGAGCTCGCCGAGCCGCTCGGCCTCTGCGCGGTCGAGGTACATGACACTTTCTCTGGTCTTGCCCATGTCGCTCCTAGAACTTCAGGCCGCCCTCCCGGGCGGCTTCGGCGAGCGCTTTGACCCGGCCGTGGTAGAGGAAGCGCCCGCGGTCGAACACCAGCTTGGAGACCCCGGCGGCGGGGGCGCGCTGGGCGCTGGCGGCGCCGACGGCGGCGGCCCGCTCAGACCTCGACATGCCGGCCCGCGGCTCGAGGACGTCC
Organism: Planctomycetota bacterium; assembly: GCA_014382465.1. Classification (GTDB taxonomy): domain Bacteria; phylum Planctomycetota; class UBA1135; order UBA1135; family UBA1135; genus J029. The sequence continues at coordinate 5 of JACNJP010000304.1, read as the reverse complement.
CGCAT
>JACNJP010000492.1 GCA_014382465.1 Planctomycetota bacterium | reverse complement strand
GGCAGCGCGCGCGCGCCGGGGGCCGCGGCGGGGCCGGGGAGGGGGGCGTCCGCGAGCGAGCGGGGCGCCGGCGGGGACGGGATGTGAGAGGCGAGCGCGCGCCGCAGCTTGGGGGCGACGCGGGCGGCGCGGGCGGCCGCTTCGCCGTGCTCGACCAAGGCCAGGCCGGGCTGGACCGCCACCCGCGGCGATCCGGCGGCCGCCAGGTAGCGCTCGGCGGCGTCCACCAATTCGACGTGGCGCTCGTAGGACTCGCGGGCGTCGTCGGCGAAGGTGAAGAGGCCGTGCTGGTGGAGCAGCACGCCCTCGACCTCGGGGTGGGCCTCGTAGGCCTCGGCCACCGCCTTGGCCAGCGGGAAGCCGGGCATGACGAAGGGCAGGGCGACGACGCGGCCGCCGAGCGCCTCCTCGACGAAGCGCTCGCCGTGCTCCTGGTTGCTGATCGCCAGGACGGCGTCGGCGTGGCTGTGGTCGACGTAGCGGTGCGGCAGGAAGGCGTGCAGCAGGGTCTCGACCGAGGGGTTGGGCGCGGTCGAGTCGAGCAGGTGGCGGCGGAGCTGGTTGACCATCTCCTCGTCGCTGAGCCGGTCCAGCGCCCGCAGCCCGCGCAGACCGAGCAGCTCGAGCGCCGGCAGTCCGGCCGGCTCGATGCCGCCCAGGTCCCAGCCCGAGCCCTTGACGTGGATGACGTCGACCGGCTCGCCGTAGAGGTCGGCCGCCACCGCCTTCACCGAGACGTTGCCGCCGCCGTGCAGCACCAGCGCCGGGTCCGCGCCGATCAGCCGCGCCCCGTAGACCCGCAGCGCCAGCTCATCCCCGTGCTCCGGCCCAAAACGGTCGAGCCAGGCCTGAGCCTCCGATTCCTTCCAGCGGCTTTCCATGATGGTGTCGGGCTCGGACGAATAGTTTCTCCCAGGGCGGTCAAAACCCTTCGTCCGAGCCTGACACCTATTCTAGAACTCTTCCTCGGTCCCCAGGATGATCCCGCGCGCCTTGGCGGGGTTGAAGTCCTCGGGGGCCTCGGGGTCCTCGTAGCGGTCGAGCTCGCGGAAGCCGTCGGCCTGGAGCCGGTAGAGGTCCTCGGCGATGCCGTCCTCGGTCTCGTAGACGGCGCGCAGGGTGCCGACGATCTCCAGGCCGTCGTAGGTGTAGTCCACCCCCTTCGGGAGATTCACGCGCACGATCTCGTTGAGCCGCGGCGGCGCGCCGAAGCAGCAGCCCCACAGGCTGCGCACCAGGTGGAACTCGCGGATCTCCTGGAAGTCGACCGACGGCAGCATGAAGCCGCGGATGACGACCTTGCGACCGTCGAGGGCCATCACCTCCGGTGGGAAGACCTGGTCCTTGGTCTCGTCGAACTCCCAGGCGCCGAGGAAATCGAGGTTGACCGGCACCGGGTCCTTCAGCGTGCCGGCGTGCTTCCACGGCAGCTCGGCGTCGAGCAGGGCGTCGCGCAGCAGGGTGAAGCCGGCGAAGGGCGGCCCCTCGGGGCGGGGAGGCAGGCCGGGGGCGGGAGCCTGGGCTCCTTCGGCCGCTTGGGCCTCCCCGCTCTCGGCGCCGGGCTTGGCCACCGGGACCGGCTCCGGAGCAGGCGGCTCGGGGCCGCCGCATGAACCGAGCAGGAGCAGGAGCGGGAGGAAGCGGCGCATGAACCGACCAGGATATCCCGCCTCCAGGGTTCGGCGGGGGCCTCGCCATTCCGCGCTCGGGGACGCCCCGGCCCCTCCCTAGGAGTACGAGACTCCGGGGTAGAGCGCGCTGACCGCCAAGAGGAAGACTGGATGGAACAGCCCATCGAAGACCTGCCAGGCCAGGAAGATCCCCAGCCAGCGGAGCTGGGGATGGGCGTGGAGGGAATCCTGGACCTTGCCGGCCCGGTGAGGCGGCAGGCCGGACAGGAATGCCGTGAATCCGTCCAGCGGCGGGACCGGGAGCAGGTTGAAGATGAACAGCAGCAGGTTCAGCGAGAACACCGCCCCCGCCAGGGCGACGATCGGCTGCCAGAAGCTGGCCGCGCCCGCGGTCACCGCCGTGACGTAGGCGAAGCTGATCCGGTCCGGCGCGTAGAAGACGCCGCCGAGCACGCCGAGGTTGATGACCAGCGCCGCCAACAGGAGCAGGAGCAGGTTGGCCCCCGGCCCCGCCAAGGCCATCCACCCGGCTCGGCGGGGGAACCTCCGGGCCCAGTCGCGGTTGTAGGGCGCGCTGGCGAAGCCGAGCGGCCAGCCGGAGGCGAGGACGGACAACACCGGCAGCACGACCATGCCGAACGGCTCCCGCCGGATGTGCGGCCGCGGATCCAGGCTCACCTGGCCGCCCTCGTAGGCCGTGCGGTCCCCCCCGCGCATCGCCGCCCAGGCGTGGCCGCCTCGTGGAAGGTGGAGGAGACCACGAACACTCCATAGAGCAGGAAGCCTTGTTTCAGATCGGGCATCGGTCGGGTTCGGTCACGGGCCAGGATCGGCGGGAAGGGATCCTACTTCGGCGCGCTCACTTGACAGCGGTTATCAGAATCGCTGGATTCGGCATGATGAAGGCATCACCGCTCCGGTAGGCACCGGCGCGCTCCCGGACAGTACCTTCGATCGCGTGCCGGACATCGATGGGTAATGCATCTAGGTTTGCCCAGTCTCGAAATGCGGCCAAGAACGAATCGATCGAGGGCGCTCGCCATGCGATTTGGAGTTCCCTTACGGAAGAATCGCGAAAACCGGCTCCGCGAGCCATCTCATGGAAGACCGCGAACTCGCTGACGCCAAATAATGGACCATGAGGAAGTTCTGTGTCTCCGGCGTGCTCCTGCACTGCAGCGAAGAACAGGCCGAAGGCTTCAAGCTTCGAGAAGTCTGCCCAAACGGTGAATCCCATCCGGCCATCCGGGCGGAGCACTCTGAACGCCTCTCTCAGGACCTGGTTCGGGTCGCCTGAGTGATGAAGCACAAAGTTACCGACAACTGCGTCGAACTCGCCGTCCCCAAAGGGCAGCGTCTCGGCATACCCGGCGTGGAACTCGATTTCGGGATGGATCCTCCGAGCCTCAGCCAGCATCGCCTCGGAGAAATCGAGGCCGACGGGGTTGGCGCCCCGCTCCGCGGCCATGGCCGCAACCAGGCCAGGACCCGTTCCCACATCCAGGACTCGGTCACCCCTACACACATTCACTTCGTCCAGCAAAGGAGCGATCCCCTCCGTGACCAGCGCGCCGAATCCCTCCATGTAACCTTTGGCGCACCGAGACCAAGTCTCACTCTCGAATCGCGCAACGGTTTCTGCATCGAATCGGTCTTGCATCTACGTGTCTCCTTCCAGGAAGGAATAGGCCCAGGCGCCGCCGAGCGGGTTCGCGGGTGAACGGTCGCCGAAGCCGAGCCACTCGCGCCGCATGCTAGACCCTGCCAGCAGATCCGGACAAGTTGAACTCATCCAGAACTTCCGGGAGGTGGCTTCCGAAGGCGTAGATCTCGAGGCAATGTGGCTCCCCCATGGAAAGCCAGAGAACGCTGCACGCTCCCATGTCGAGTTGAGGACTCTCAATAACCGGGCCGTCAACAGGTGGGCGTCCCCAGTCGGGCCCTTCGTCAAACAGCCCCGCGGCCTCGAGCACCGCATCGATGTCCTGGCGGGCCCGCTGCTCAGGCGTGAGGCTCATGCCGGTCCCCCCTTGGCCCGGAAGTAGCGCCGCTGCGGATCTTGGGGCCCGGTGCCGATCTCGCGCACCAGCCCGCGGCCGACCAACTTGGCGAGCCGGGTGCGCGTCGCCCGCGGCGTGAGCCCGATCTCGGCAGCGATCTCGCTCGTGAGCCATCCCTCCCCGTCCGCGATGCAGGCCAGGATGGCCTGATCGGTCTCGTCGAGCACCGGGGGGCCGACGGCGCGCGTAGTGATCGTGACCCGGAAGCGCGTGGAAGACGCGGCCGATGACCCGGTTGCGCAGCTTCGACACCCCGTGCGGCAGGTCCTCGACGGTGAGGCCGAAGGGCAGCAGCCCCGGGTTCTCCACCTCGAGGCGGTCGTCGAAGATCGACAGCCTGAGCGGTGCGCCGCGCTGCGCGTAGTCGGTGTGGACCACGGCATTGATCACGGCCTCGCGCACGGCGACCGGCGGGAGGGTCCATTGCTCCTTGCGCCGCACCGCGCCGATCTCCGCCCCGTGGAGCGTGTGCTTGTGCACGAATGCGATCGCGTCTTCGACGGCCTGCACCGGGAGTGCGTGGATCTCCGTGCGATCCACGATGCGGCTCTTGTCGGTGCCGCCGAAGCGGCCGGCCTGGATCCAGGCGTCGGGGAAATGCTCCTCGCGGCCGTTGCCGAACAGGATCATGCCCCCCCACGGTCGGGACCTTGCGGCCCTGGTGGCTCATCACCAGGCGCAGGGTCTCGAGGTCGCGTCGCGTGAGCCGGCGGACGGCCGCGAACGACTCGGAAGCAGCTCGGAAGTCGATGGCTTCCGAGTCGATGCCGGGCATCGGCTGCTCGTCGAAGGCCTCCCCTCGGGCGAACCGCGAGAGTTCCTGGATCAGCTCGGTATCAGCGACCCGGTTGGTGGAGCCGACCCGGACGTACGTACCGCCCGCCGGCCCCTTGCGCGCCAGATAGTGGGGTCGGCTGGAGCTCGGATGGACCTGAACGGCCAAGACCTGCTTGCGGCGCCAAGACAGGATCTCAATCTCGGGAACCAGCCGGGGAGCGATGCGGTCGCTGATGAGGTTTGCCAAGCGCTCCTCCAGGCCCAGAGGGTCGCCGATGCCGCGCACGCGCCGGCTCTTGTCCTCCACACCGAGGAGCAGCGTCCCGCCCGCGGTGTTGGCGAACGCCACGACCGTTCGCATCACGCCGTCCGGCGAGGAGAGGTCCCGCTTGAACTCGAGCGTCTTGCCTTCAGGGAGCTTCAGGATCTCGGCCAGGTCCATACTCGGAATGTTCCTCGGAAGCTCCGGGCCTGGGCAAGCTTCCGAGTTCGACCGCGGGACGCCGCTTCCGTTGGTACACCGGGTATGCCGCTCAGCGGCGTCGCATAGCGCCGGCCGATGGAGCGGCTGGTTGGACAGTACGCTTGATCCTGAATCCCTCATCCTCCGGAGAGACAGAAAGGCTGATGCCTCCAAGTTCGCGGGCCACCAGGTTCAGGTCGACGGCCCCCGACGTCAGCCCCACTACGAGGATGGAATCCCATGGCTCAGGGGCAGAGTATTCATTGTGGTGCAGATCGACCGTCCCCAAGATGCTGAACAGGGCACTTCCAGGCTCCCTTGCGCCGTCGAAGACGGTCACCCTCTGTTTGACAGGGAACTCCTCCGTTTCCCGGTTCCAGACAGCTCTGGCAACTCCTTCATTGTGGTCAGACCTGACAATCCAGACATGAACCTCTCGGGAGAGGGTCCAAAGATCTCCACCGAAGCACCTGTCAAGAACGATCGCGACCTGGTGCTGGTGGCTCATCTCTGATCTGTCCAACGGGTTGGCCGGTCAGCGGCGGCGCGAGGCGACGTCCACGGCATCGGCAAGTTTGACGTCGCGTTCACCCACATCGGCTGTTGAGGCATTGAATTCCCTCCGTGTGGTTCGGGTCCTTCGCAATCGCCGCTCGTAGACAATCGTCCGGGTCGCGGTCTTCTGCAACTAGATCGAGCAGGAACTCGTCGAATGAACGCTTGGTGTGTTGGTCATCCGGATCGATCTCCAGCGCCTCGTCGAAGTGCACCTTGGCCTCAAAGTCGCGCCCGTGGCAGGCGAGCATTCGGGCATAGCTGCGAAGGGCATAAACGCAATTCGGGTCATTCCCAAGGGCCGCCTTGAAGTGATGCTCTGCCTCGCCATAGCGACTGTTGTGCCACAGGAACTCCTCGGCAAAGACAGAATGGACCAGGGCCGGATGATCAGTCAGCCCGAGAGCCGTCCCGAAATGAGCCTCAGAGTCATCACGCCGTTCTAGACGATTGAGGACGATCGCGAGGTACATGTGGGCATCGCTCAGTGACGGGTCGAGCTCGATCGAACGCTCAAGGCACACCCGAGCCTCCTCGAGGCCTGCTTCGCTGGCATACGTAACCCACCCGAGTTCTTGATGTGCCTCGGCGTGCCCAGGATCAAGTTCGACCGCCCGGCTGAATTCACGGGCGGCCCGCTCCAACTCGCGCGCTTCTTTCGCCTCCAGGCCCCGTTGATAGTGAACAACTGCTCTTGCTTCACTCATCGTTCGTCTACGCCTCTTAGGCATCAGCGGCGGCGCGTAGCGCCGGCCGCTGCATGTGGATTGCGCTATCCGAGCCGAAGATCGCCGCTCTCGCTGTCGGTAGCCTTTGTCCAACACTTGTAGCGCAACTCACTCATTCGCTGCTCCCGTGAGAATCTAACGCATTGGCGATCAGCGGCGGCGTGATTTACGCCACCTTCGCTAATGTAGGTCAGGCTGAAGTACAGGCTGTCCCGCCACCTTGGATGTGATTCCTCCTCAACCCGCATTGCCTCCGCGGCTCGAAGGCTCTCCTCGGCAGCTCGCGCGCAATACTCCTGCCAAGATTCTGACCTGGCCTTCTCCTTGGTGGACCACGACCATATGCCGGGAGCTTCGTCCCTGGCGTTGGGGATCATTCCTACGAACTTCCCGTTGATGATGCTCCACACCTCGCCGCTCAATATTGCTTGACCAGAGAACGCGATGGCTGAATGAGCTGCAGCCAAGTCCGAGCGCCGCCATGCGAGCTCTCCATTCCCTGCCTTTAAGGCGTATTCCTCGATCGATTCTGGGAGTCCCTTCATGTATCAAGGCGGTGCGGCGGGTGAGCGGCCAGCCGAACATTCCGTCCAGGATGAGGGCGCTGAAGGCGAGGCCGGCCAGATCGTGGTGGAGGAGCAGCGCGGGCGGGAATCCGGCGGGGCCGATCCTCTCCGGCCCCCCGCCGAGGCTGCGATGCATGTGGACCGCGAGGGTGGCCAGAGCAGCAGGTGGACCGCCGGCAGGGAAACCGCCGCTGCCGCACCGGACCGACGCAGCGGGGCGCGGCGCCGCGTTCCGAAGAGCAGGGCCAGCCCGGCGAGCAGGGTGCCCAGGAGGAGTAAGATCGGGGCGCCGCACACGCTTGTGGGGTGGGGGCTGGACGGCTGAGCGGCCGGCGCGGCCGCACGGGCCATGTCCCGGAGTCACC